>JAYOLY010000029.1:1045-2993 GCA_038120575.1 Rickettsiales bacterium | reverse complement strand
ACCTTAGAGTCAAATTGCTTAATTAATCGATTAATTTCTTCTAATTGTTCTTCAAATAAACTATCATAAGTATCTAGAATTTGCTCCCTTTCCGACTTTAATTCATCAATATCATCTTGAATAGTATCAATTAATTCAAAATCTTTTGTTAAATCATACGAACCAAATGCAAATCCTACAGCAGTATTGATATATTTTACTTTTTTAAGATCTGAAGACTCCCATGCTCGTCCTACAACATCTTTTCTCATTTTTAAAGTTAACTCATTAGGAGATACAGCAATTCCAGTTCCATCATGTCGCCCAGAAGCTAGAATATAATCACCTTTCTTAACCTTGCCTCGAACTTTTGATTTAACCTGACCAAAAAAGGCAACTAATTCATATGAATTTTGATTTTCTAAAGGCCAATTTCCTGCAACTGCAGCAGATGTACTGATGACCATTAACTGTTGAGAACGACTAGTATCTTTCGTGATGTAGCCATCTATAACACCAACAATATCACCTTTTTCAAAAGTAGCATCAGATTTTAATTTAGGTAAATACTCTGCATAATCAGCTCCTTTGGTTTTATATCGAATACCTTGATAATCATTGCCTTCTATTGAACCAACGGCACCTTCTGACGTTTCAAACGTAATAAAATTAGAGTTTGTATTTATCGCAGATCTATCTAATCTTCCAAACTTCAACGAAAGAATACTTGCATTACTGGACTCAGAAGAATTTTCTAAAATCGCAACAAAACCCGTATCATCGGCAGCATTAGAATCTGTAGCTACTTTTTTCTCTCTATCCCCTATAACGTGAAATGGAGCTGATGGATTACAACTCCCACCATCGTCTTTTCCATATACACAAACTTTTTGATCATTAGCAACAGAGAAAACCTCTTTAAATTCTTTTGTTGAATCTGTATATCCCACAACGAACCTATCTTCTCCAAATAACTTCTCAGACGTACCTACAGATGAAAAATTTACCCTCATTTCAGATTCAAAAGGATTATTATTGTATCTAGCAATAAATAAATGATCATTTTGATCACTATCCATAGTTCCAGACAACCGAGGACCTCCTGAAAAAAACAACTTAGATCCATACTTACATGAATAACCATCTGAACATCTAGAATTAGGATCTGGGCTAACTTCCTTATCTGAAATAGCTCCAATTCTAGTATCTCCATTGACAATCAACGTAGCACTGTCAGTCTCCATCATAGCCTGGGTTAACCCAATTCCAACTCTACCAGGTCCAGATGCTTCTGTAGATGTTCCCGGAGCAAACATTAAACCAATGTGTTCTGTTGAAGGACTCGTTTCATTAACAACATTCATGGCGACTTTTCCGTATCCATAATCTCTAAAAAGCAATGTCGAACTAGCTGTTCCAAACCCAGCAATAGTACCTCGTTGCTGGCCCACAACATGTAAAGGGTATTTAGGGACACGTGTACCAATCCCAACATAACCACCCATAAATGCTGCAGTAAATTTATGACCATAATTTTCAGGACCATATCCATATAAAACTGAAGAAGCCGTTCGTTCACTCGCTACAGCTAAGCCTTCCATATCAACAAACAATCCATAAGCAGTCGACCCTGCTGCTAATAGTTTATAGGTATCTTCATCATCATTAGCTAAAGCAGATTGCATATTGACTCTCATTCCATAAATACTAGCAGATTCCACATCTGTATTAAGTTTCATATCCATTTTAAAACCATCTATATCATTAGATGAATCAGAAATCTCTTGTGAAATTACAAGATTATTTTTTAGTGTTACTGTATTAAAGGTTACAGGATTATCAATTTTAATTCCTTCAGCTGCAATAGTTCCATTAACTGCTAATGTATAGTCATTTTCAATTGCATCACTACGCAAAGAGGTATCAGCATTAATTAAAACTCTATTACCTGTCACTTCAAAAACTGAAT
>JAYOLY010000029.1:0-1035 GCA_038120575.1 Rickettsiales bacterium | reverse complement strand
AACTATCCTTCCACTTCACACCTAAAAACTCTTCATCCATTCCCATAAAAACATATCTATTGGATGAAACTGCAAGATACCCTGTTCCAGTAGAAGGATAATCAGGAAGCCTTTTAACAGTATTCAATTCAGAATTTGAAATATCTTTAACTAAAGACATAACAATTCCATCAACAGACAACGAAAAATCTGTATTATAATTATGACCAACATTTACACGACCTGAACTACCTACTTTAAAAGCAACATCATCATCACTATCAACTAATTTAAAAATATCATTAGAGGGACTATCACCATGAACAGTAAAAATCGAGTTATGAGAAACCGAATCACCAACAACAACATAATTATCAAACACATCAAGAGAGACGTCATTATTAGAATTAACAAACCTAGAATTTCCACTAACAGTTAAACCTATGTTTGTGCTTGCAAATGTGTTAATTCCAATTCCATTGTTATGAACCTCAAACTTAATTTGTTGATTATTTGAAACAATAAACAATGAAGAGACATTATCTGTATCAGCGACAACATGTAATTGAGCTTTAGGTGTTCCGGTACCTAAACCAACCTTACCAGACTCATCAACAAAAATTCTGTGATTTTGGGTTGTTGAATCTACCCTAAAAATAGGGTCATCTTCATCTTCTTGAGAAACATGTAATACTGACGTAGGAGCATCAGTCCCAATGCCAACAAAACCACCTCTAAACACAGCTGAATATGAATTTGCTCTTGCCCTAGATGTATCCCGAGTACTAGGATCCAAACTATAAGTTGTATCCGGAATATCAATATCTACCTGAATACCAACTGCCGTTTCATTTGCAAATAAACGTCCTTTATCTACTCCTGATCCTAAAGAATTAAATTTAATATTTAAACCTCTTAAATCTGTAACTGAGCTTGTTGGTGAACTTTTAGATAAATTTACAAAAATTTCTTGAGTATTAGTTCTATTAGATTGAATACTTGAAGGATCAATTTGAGAATCAAAAATATAGAGATGAGATGAAACGACGTATCTGT
>JAYOLY010000028.1:14061-16849 GCA_038120575.1 Rickettsiales bacterium | reverse complement strand
TTTAAAAAATAGTTTTTATTTGTTTTTGATATTATTGATTATGGTAGTACTAAAATTCTATACCCCTGTTATTTTAAACGTCTTTAACCCTAACTCACATTATTTTGAGTTTGGCGATATTGCTTCGATTGCTATTTCTGATCACAGTAATTCTGCGTTGTTATCTTTTACTGATAATGAATGGGAAATCAATCATTTTCCTGTTTCAGATTTATCACTTAGTTTGTTAAAAGAAAGTATTTACGACATCAATCAAGCGGATTTAATTACTACCCTTGAGTCTAAATATAGTATCTTTCAATTGGCTACGCCTTCGCATCGTGTTGATATCCTTTTTAAAGATAACGATTCCTTGTCGTTTCATATTGGGAAGCAAGGGCCTTACACAGGTTCAAATTATCTAAAATTTTTAGACTCTCCTGCAATTTATTTATCAGATAATTATTTAAGCTACATATTTTCTTCAGATCCTACATATTGGACTGATTTAGTTTTAATAGATTTAGCGAAAGTAAATATCAATCGAATTGAATTTATTTTTTCAAGTCTTGTTCAAACGTATATATTCCAAAAAAATACATGGTATTTACAAGGAAAACATAAAGATGATTTGATAAATGCATCGTATATTACGACTTTTTTAAATTCTTTTTTTCCCTTAAAAGCAGATCGTATTCATTTGAAACCAACCTTGCCAACGCTTGATGAATCGAAGTTGAAGTTTAGATTTAAGCTGTATTCTGTTGATAAACAAGTTCAGGAATTTGCGTTCTATCACGACAAAAACAATTCTTTTTATATTGTTAATTTGGCCAAACCTAGTTATATCTACTGGATTGAACAAGTCTTATTTTCAAATTTTTCATCTTAAAGGTTTATAGTTCCAATTTAATGCATGATTCAAAACGACAAATAGCGTCAACAATACTGTTGCTCCAAATTGATGAATACTGGCAAGTGACAGAGGAACATATAACAAAATAACACTGACGCCTAATGCATATTGAACAATAACGACAAACAATATGCTTCTTGAAATATTTTTTACAAAACGTCGCTTGCTATTTTTCTCAATTAAGACTCCTAAAACAACTGTTGATAAAAGCAATACTATTCCAACCATTCGATGAATAAATTGCACCATAGCTGGGTTGTAAATAATATTTTTTACAAAGGGAATCATTTGCAAAGCTGAAATAGGTAGCCATTCCCCACTCATTTTTGGAAAGGTGTTATATCCATAACCAGCTTTTAATCCAGCTGTAAAAGCGCCATAAATGATTTGTAAAATTAAAATAATTGTTACATTAAAACAAAATCGCTTGATGCTACTATTTATGTCTTGATCTTTATTTTTTCTAAATAACGACAATATGCTCCAAATACATGTTTGTAAAAGAAGTAGCGCGGTAGAAAGGTGTAGGGTCAGTCTTAAATGGTCTACATGAGGCTTATCTACCAATCCACTTTTTACCATATACCACCCTATTATTCCCTGTGTTACAACTAGTAAACTGATGATGAAGCCTTTTATGGTTAATTCTTTATTGAGTTGTTTTGTAATTAAAAAGTAGAGATATGGAATAAGAATGGCTAGTCCAATGATTCGACCTAAAATTCTATGGAGATATTCCCAAAAAAATATTTTTTTAAATTCAGTTAAGGTCATTAAATTATTTTTCATTTGATATTCTGGAAATTGCTTGTAGGCATTGAATACATCCGTCCATTGCTCTGGGTTTAGTGGGGGGAAAATGCCATAGACAGGATGCCAATCAACCATTGATAGTCCAGACCCAGTTAATCGTGTTATCCCACCAATAATGATGATGGTAAAAATTAAACCAGTGACAACTAGTAGCCAGTAAAGAATTTTGTTAGCTATAGATTTATTTAATTCTTCTGTCATGGCTACAAGTATAATTTGCTTTTTTTAAATCTTAAAGATAATGTTTAACTTTTTTTTTCTTGTGGTAATACATCTTTACGGAGAAGGGTTTGTCGTTATCCACTACCACCACGCAAATTCTTCTCCTCTTTTAAACTGTTTTAATGTATACTTCTGTTGAGGTTTTATATGTTTAATCGATTTGATATTTTAATTTTTATTGCAACATTTTTATCTTTTTTATTGTCGAATTATCTTTGGTTTACTGGTTCAGAACTTGAAGGTATTTACGTTGGCATTTGGGTATTGTCCATTATTGCCGGTGGTATTTATTTCAAGTTACTTAGAATTGTTAAATTTATCTTAAAAAAAAAGCGAGTTGATTTAGATTAACACTCAAATAATGCTGATTTTTGGTTTTTCAATTTTTTGCATACTTATGTCTGCATTTTATATTTCCTATTTGGAATTTAAAAAAGCAGATGAAGATTACCTAAATATGAAAGACAAAAAAAAATAAAATGTTTTTAAAAACATTTTTTTTAAGCACATTCATTATTCAGTCTTTTATTGTTGCCCAGTATCATTATTTTAATGTCTTGCCTGACAATGGCACACGTGAAATTGCCTATGCAACTGATTCTTTTCAAGAACATCTGTTTAAATCTATGGACTATACAATCAATATGTTTACGCCGGGCTTTGTAAGTAAATCTGTCACTAATGTGAGGCTATTTAATACTAAAGAGGGTCGTCATATTGTTGTTCCTCATTTTAGTTATAAATGGATTGATGGTGCTCCTGTTGAAACTGAACGAATGTTGGATTTTTGTATTAATGGAAATAATCGTTCTTTTTTTACAATACAATTACCAAATGGTGTTGTGGGATATACAAGAG
>JAYOLY010000028.1:13595-13963 GCA_038120575.1 Rickettsiales bacterium | reverse complement strand
AAAATGGCCCTATTCTTCTTGATGAGGGAAACGAGGTAACAGTGTCACGGTTGGGAGGACTGTATGACGGGGCTCGTTATGTTGACCAGCTTAAGATCACTGTTTTTGAAAATTTTGAAGATATGAACAGGTATCTTCATAGTGTTAACGGAACAATGTTTGTTCTAACTGATGTTATTGATGTGGATGAAAGACCGGAATCTTATTCTATTCTTCAGGGATTTATTTTGCAGTCTAATTCCTTTAAGTCTTATGACTCTAAATTTTATTCGGCTTACTATTCTTTAGCATCCCAAACGTTGTTTAATTTACTTGATAATCAAAAAAACTTATTTAATATGGTAGGAAATTAGAATTTTAAAAGTTTA
>JAYOLY010000028.1:0-13585 GCA_038120575.1 Rickettsiales bacterium | reverse complement strand
TTCCCGAATAATCTTCTAAAAGAAACGAACAATTGTCTATCCAATCCCCTGAATTGAGATAGTCTTTATTATCAATTTTTTTAATTTTTGGCTGATGAGAATGTCCACAAATGACTCCATCGACTTTTTTTTCATTTAAATAATTTAACAGTTTTTTGTCGTATTTTTGAATTTTAGCAAAGAAGTTTTTCACATTTACTTTAAGCCATCTGGCAAAATCTGAGGTGTTTTTCTTTTTAGAGTTTTTTTGAATAATTGATCTGCATATTAAACAACATTCATAAAACCAGCTTCCAAGTATGGATAAATATTTGGAATTTCCATACATTGAATCATCAAGTTGGTCTCCATGAAAAATGAGATATTTTTTATTGTTTAATGTGGTGTACGTTATTTCATCTTGAATAGGAAATGAATAAAACATTTTTTTGGATCTGTATGAACTATCATGGTTTCCTGGTAGATAGGTTATTTCAGTTCCCTCATCTGCAAGCTTTTCAATGTTTTGAATAGCTTTTTGATGCTCTATCGGCAATGATTCTTTTTTTTTGACAATCCAGTTGTCGATAATATCGCCAACAAGAAACAATTTGTTGCATTTTATTGAGTTTAAAAAAAGGTTTAATCTATCAATTTGGCAACCAGTTGAACCTAAATGCAGATCTGAAATCCAAATTGCGTTCCCTTCAAACTTTTTTTCTTTTTTTGATAGAGACATCCTTATATTTAAACATAAAATAATATCTTCTTAAAGTATGCTTATAATTCTTGCATCCAGAAAATGATTTATCTATAATTTCAATTGTGATCAAACAACTATATCTTATTTTTTGTGTTATTTTTTTCCTGTCATGTCATGTTTTTTCATTTTCAGGTTCTGGCGCAAGTTCAGCTTATCCTTTTTTTCAAAAGCAAATCAATGAATATAGTTTTAAGAAGGATATATTCATTGACTATCGTCCGACTAGTTCTTATGACGGAATAGAGCAATTAATTAATAAAACGATTCACTTTGCAGCTGTCGATATGTATTTGAATGATGATTTATTAAACAGTCTTGATTCTTTAATTCATATTCCAATTAATACCAATGCAATATCTATTGTTTTTAATTTACATTCTATTGATTCAATTAATCTTGATTCAGCGACAATCTCTGCTATTTTCAGAGAAGATATTCAGTATTGGGATGATCCTAAAATTCAAACTTTAAATCAAACTATCAATCTTCCTCATAAACGAATTGTCCCAATTTTTAGATCAGGTCATAGTGGATCAACTTATATTTTATCTTATTTTTTAAATCAGACTGATTTATTATGGAAACAGGATATCGGAGTCACCTCTAAACTCAACTTAGAGTTTGGTTTAGCTGCAAATCATAGCGTGGATGTTTCAACTTTAATAAGTCAGATTGAAGGTAGCATTAGTTATGTTGGTTTTGGATATTCTAAAAACAAATTATCTACTGTTGCGGTTAAAAATAAATCAGGCCATTTTGTCATTCCAAATCATGAATCAATTTCGGCTGCTTCAGACACATCCATAGCCACCGACACACGATCTATTATTACAAATACAGATTCAACAATTGGATACCCTATTTCTTATTTTAGCTGGATATTGGTTTATAATAATCAAGCATTATCTCATGCTTCATATTCAGAGGCTGAATCATTTAGCTCATTTTTAAAATGGCTTGTCACAGATGCTCAATCTTTTTCGGAGTCTTTTAATTTTTCCCCTCTATCAAAATCACTTAGAGCCAAAGCATTATCTATTATTGATTCTTTGACATATTCACGCCAATCAATTTAATTTTTTTCGTTTTGCCTATTTTCAACTATTTCAGATACGTTTTTAAAACTGATTGTTTTTTTTTGTGGTTCTACTGATAATTCAGAATTGTCCATATCTATAAAAATTTGATGTTTATTGTTGTTTATTTGTGTTTGATTTATTTTAAATTGTTTTTCAATATTTTTGATTTTTATTAAATTTATTTCATGTTCTGTCATTTGGAGCAATTCAACATTGTCAAATAAAATTTGACTATCATAAAAATTCTCATCCCAGACTTGTGCATAACTATACTGTGCCATAGACAGTATTAGATATAGAAAAAAATATAACAAAAAACTGAACATCATTTTATTATATAGTTAAATAATTAAAATCAATATAGGCGTTAAACTGACATATATTGAAATTTTTTTGAAATGTTTTGAATGATTATTTCTTTACTATAAACTTGATCACTTTCTAAATATAGTGATGTTGCAATATGCTTTAAGTGATCTGGAAAATATGTTTGGTTTACATTTATGCCAATGCCTATAATTAAATAACTTTGATTATGCTTTGTTAGTTCCATTAAAATTCCACCGCATTTTTTTCCATTTATCATCAAATCGTTTGGCCATTCAACATAGATATCCAAACCTGTCAGTTCTGTTAAAACATGTTTTGTTTTTGTTGCTATTGACGTGACAAGTGTTTCTGTAGATTGAGTTATATGTTGGACGTTTGGAACAATTATACTCATATAAAGTCCGTTAGGATCGTCAGAATACCATGTATTGCCTTTGGTTCCCTTTCCATCGAGTTGCTGCTCTGCTGTGATGATTGTAACTGTTCTGATTTGATTGTTTTTTATAAATTGTTTCGCTTTTTTGTTTGTTGAATCTACTGTTTGATATTTAATCCATTTCATGTTGGTGTTTCAACTTTCTTTGGAGTTGAATGTTTTGGTGTCAGTCCTAGTTTATTTAATAGGTCATGATCAAAATCCCAGCATGGATTTCCTGTTGTAAGTAGTTTTTCACCTGTAAAAATGGAATTAGCACCTGCCAAAAATGCCATTGCCTGAGCTTCTTTAGGAATTTTGAGCCGTCCAGCACTTAACCTGACCATTGCTTTGGGCATTAAAATTCGAGCTAATGCTATCATTCTTATCCACTCTAATGGATCGAGTTCTTTTTGATTTTCCAGTGGCGTACCTTCAACTGGAACCAATGAATTTATTGGCACACTTTCAGGTTGAGGGTCTAAATTTGATAGTGTATATAAGAAATCTATTCGATCGTCTTCACTTTCGCCCATGCCTATAATTCCCCCACTGCAAACAGAAATGCCTGCTTTTGATACGTTGTTGATGGTGTCTAAACGGTCGTCATATGTTCTTGTTTTGATAATTTCACTATAAAAATCTGGGGATGTATCAATATTGTGGTTATATGCTGTTAAACCTGCATCAGCTAGTTTTTTAGCTTGAGAAGCTGTTAGCATTCCAAGTGTTGCGCACACTTCCATATCTAGTGTATTAACTTTTTTGACCATTTCTATAACTTGATCAAATTCTTTGTTGTCTTTGACTTCTCTCCATGCAGCACCCATACAAAAGCGAGTAGACCCCTCAGCTTTGGCTTTTTGAGCTTCTTTAAACACTGTATCGACATCGAGAAGTTTTTGTCGTTCTAAATCTGTATGGTAGCGTGCCGCTTGTGGGCAATATGAGCAATCTTCTGGACATCCACCTGTTTTGATTGATAATAACGTACATAACTGCATTTCATGGTGATTATGATGTTCTCGATGAACACTTGCAGCTTCAAAAACAAGATCTAATAGTGGTTTTTGATATAAGTTTTTTATCTCTTCTTTAGAAATCATAGCCTTATTTTAAATTTTATAGTTTTTTTCTACAAGTTCTTAATTATCTTAATACACTTTCAAAAAAAATTATTTTATAATGTCTACATGAATTCTAAACCCAAAATTTTGTATGGAATCAATGGAACTGGCTGGGGACATATCACCCGGGCTGCAGCATTAATACCTGCGCTGAAACAAGTTGCAGATGTTGATATTTTAGTTTCAGGTAAAATGCAAGATTTAACATTCGACTATTCATTTGATTATGAATTTAAAGGGTTTCGTTTTTACTATAAAAAAGGCTCTGTTGATATTTTTAAAACGTTGACTAAGTTTGATTATTTACATGCCTACAAAGATATTCGTGGACTAGATGTTAAACAATACGATTTTGTTGTTTCTGATTTTGAACCTATTTCTGCTTGGTCATGTTTTTTTAAAAAGCATCCTTGTGTTCAAGTGGGTCATCAAGCATCTTTTTTATCAAAAAAAACGCCTAGACCCAAAATTCCAATGTCGTTGGTTAAACTTCATGGTGAGTTTGTGCTGCGTTATTTAGCATATTGTAAACATTATATTGGTGTCCATTTTGAATGTTATGACAAGCATATTATTCCCCCACTATTACGAGATGAGATTTATTTTGCTAAAGATATTCGATCAGAAAATCATATTTCAGTTTATTTACCTGCTTATCAAACACAGCAATTGATTGCTTTTTTTTCACAATTCAGCGACATTCATTTTCAAATTTTTGCTTTGGATTGCCATGACGCTATTCAAAAAGATAATGTTTCGATTTTTCCATTATCAAATAAATTTATTGATAGTTTGGTTTCATCGTCAGGATGCATCTCAAGTGCTGGGTTTGAATCAAATGCAGAGGCATTATATTTACAAAAACCCTTGTTATGTATTCCAATTAAATTTCAATACGAACAAGCCTGTAATGCAGAGGCGTTAAAACGACTAGGCGTCACTGTCATTAAAGATCTTGATTTCAATTTAATTTCAAATTGGATAAAAAATCGCCCTGTTCTACCTAAATTAAAGGCTTATACCCCTGCTGAATTTGCTAATAAAATTTTAACTTATCCATTTTAATTCTTGTTTAATATTGTTTCGTTTAGGGTATTGCTTACTTATATAAAAAGTGAGTAAACAATATGTATAGATATTTTCTTGATGGGGGCATGTTAATGTTTCCTTTACTATTTTGTTCAATATTTTCTTTTTTTTGGTTTTTCTATACTTTTTTTTTAGTATTTAATGTTCGAAAAACAATCATTGATCCATTGTTGTTTCAATTATTTCAATCGATTGAATCTCTAGAAGCAAAATCGTATAAAGCTTATACCACTCTAATTTTTCAATATGACGAATCTTTGTTTTATTCTTTAACTTCAGAATCACTTGATGATGACGAGTGGATTGATAAAAAAATTGATCATTTAAATCATAACCTTACGTATTTAAATCAATTTATTGAATTTATCATTCGTGCAGCACCCATTATTGGAATATTAGGAACAGTGATTGGTATAATCATAACCTTTGATGCTCTTGATGTGTCTAGTTTAGAAAATTTTGATGTGATTATCAATGGAATTTCTCAAGCCTTAAATACAACAGCATTTGGATTGTTTATTTCTATATTTTCTATCATTTTTTTAAATATCTTTAATTTTTTTATTGAACGAAAAATGAGTCACGAACGTGTTGTGATTAATAACATCATTACTGTTTTAAACCAAACAAAAAAATAAGATGAAATTGCCAAAACCGTTTAAACAACAACCACCTCCAGATTTACTCCCCCTTATGGATTGTATGTTTATCTTGCTGATTTATTTTATTTTTTCAATGATGATGATGATTGTAAATGTGAACATCCCTATGTCGCTTCCTAAGCAGGAGTTAGAGGATTTATCTAAAGCTTTATATATGATTGAAATTAAAAATGATGGATCTATTTTATGGAATAAAGATAGTGTTTCTATTTCATATGAACAATTAGAACTTAATATCGAGTCTTTAATCGATGGAGGTCATACTCCAGCCGTATTTGTAACAACACAAAAGGATGTTGACTATGATATGTTTATTTCTGTTCTAGATTTGTTACGCGAGTTAAATATTACTAAAATCACTCTAGATACAGGACTACAAGAACATTCAGATGTCTCTGTTCCTTTAGAAGGATCTAGTCCAAATGATTAAGTTTAAGTTATTGTTTTCTAAAAATAAGGTAAAAATCGGTGTTGCGTTTATTTTATCGTTACTTCTTCATTTATTTATTTTATTCCCCTATTTTCCAACTCAAAATATTGACTATAAACCAGATATTTTACCGCTTACAGAAGTGACATTGTATAAAAAACCGCCTCCTAAGCAGAAAATAATCAAAAAAATTGTCAAAAAGAAGAAACCTAAACCTAAGCCAAAAAAAGTTGAAGAACCGCCAAAAGAAGAGATTGAGCCAGATCCAGAGCCCACTCCAGTTATGGATAATTTAGATAATCCTAGACCGATTTATCCATCTGTTGCTATTCAACGCGGATGGCAAGGTGTCTGTATTTTAGAATTAGAGGTTTTAGTTGATGGATCTGTGGGTAGTATATCATTAATAAAATCATCAGGTCGTAAACTTTTGGATCAGTCTGCTGTAAAAGCAGTTAGATTTTGGAAATTTACTCCTGCTACAAAAAAAGGGAAACCTGTAAAGTCTAGGCTTAAGGTTCCCATTGAGTTTAAATTACAATAATGGTTAGAAATTATGCAAAGTAAATCAGTTTATAGTCATATTAATACATGCAAATTTTTTTCTTTTTTAGCAGGATTTTTTTATATTCTATGGATTATATCTTATATTTTTATTCCTATTGATTTGTTAAATCCATCTTTATCGTTAGAATTTTTTGCTATAGTTAAACAAAAAAAAGCAATTTTCATCATTAATAATTTGTCTTTTATTTTTGCTTCGTTTTGTATGATTGGAATTGTATCTACATTTAATTTTCTTGGACGAGATGAAAATGCTGGTATTTTAAATTTTATTTCTGTGATTGGAACAATTGGGTTTTCTTTTGGAATTTTGTCGAAGACATCATATTTATTTTATATTATGAAATTAATTCCAATTTATGAATCATTGTCATTTTTTAAACAAGATATGATTAAAACTATTGGAATTCAGCAATTTGATTATGGCGTGATGTCTTTTGGAGCAACAGGGGTTTGGTTTTTTGTGGTTAGCTATCTTGCATTAACAAATTCATCTATTCCTAAAAAATTATCTATTATGAGTTTATTTATTGGTCTATTTAGTGTCTTGTTAGTTGTGTTTGGATTTATTTTTCCGCCAGAAGTTTCTTATCCAAAACACGAATTATTTACACATTTTGACATTGGAAACCTTTGTTTTTTAAGCTATATTTTCTTGCTTAATACGTGGGTGTTTCTAGAAGGGTTTTATTAACGATCTATCTCAAAAAAATGATCTTAACAAATTATTTTTTTAGAGTTTCTATATAAATTTTTTCTTGTCCAATCTTTCTTAATTCTTCTAATAGTTTAAAAACATGGTGTGTTTTTTCTGTTTTATCTGCTGCAATATAAAGCAGTTTTGAGTCTGCCGTCATGTCCATTTGAGCTGTTTCTTCAAGTTTTCCTTTTAAGTCTTCGATGTTTATTAATTCTTTATTTAAGTAAATAGCGTCATTTTTGAGCGTTAAGACATTATATGCCTGAGCAGATTTTTGGCCTGTTTTTGCGCTTGGTGTTGACACTTTTAGTCCTGGATAGTTTGTCATATCTAGCATTGAAAAAATAAAATAAATCAGCAAGATAAACATGCAATCCATAAGAGGAAGTAAATCGCCTTTAATATGTTTTGAGTCTTTATGCCTTATTTTCATTACTAACTTTTTTTAAATTCAGTTGCTTTATATTTTTATTCAGTTCATCTTTAAATGTTGGTTTTCTGTTCATAAACATTTCTAGTTCAGAAATATAAATTTCGAGTTCGTTAGTAAATTTTTGAATGGATGCATTTAAAACATGGCTAATTAATAAAGCCAGAATTGCAATAATGAGTCCACTTGCCGTTGTTATCAACGCCTGTCCAATTCCACCTGTTACTTCTTTTGGGTTTTCCATGCCTGTCATGGCCATAGCTTGAAACGATAAAATGATTCCAATTACGGTTCCTAAAATCCCTATCATTGGACTAATGGCAACCATGGTATCTAGAATTAAATGACCTCGTTTTAGTTTTGAAAATTGTGTTGTCATTTCAATATCGACATGTTGTTTTAGGGTGTCTTTTGTTGCGCTACTTAAACGTAATAAAATCGTATTGATCATATAATTAGATTGCTGACACTGATGTTTAAAATCGCTAAATTTATTGTCTTTTAAATGTTGGCTTATTTTTTTAAGCGAATCATTATTCTTTTTAAGTGTCATATTCAGCCAAAAAATTAAACGTTCACAGCCAACGAGTAGTGTAATGATTAGACAAATTGCAAGGGGATACATCAAAGCACCACCTTGTTCAAATAATGTTGTTATTGTTTTTATTATATCCATAATCAGCTCACTTTTTATTTCATTAAATTATCAATTTCTTCTAAATTGTTATTGATATCTTTTTTTTCAAAATATACTTTCATTTTTTTATTTATTTTTTTTTCAATTTTTAGTTCAGTAAACATTTCTGTTAAAAGCTGATTAAATCGTTTATTAACTACTTTTTCAGTTTGTTTTTTAAAAAAAACATCAATTTTTTTGGTTTTACAGTTTTGTTGAACAACAATGGTTCCTTCTCCGGAAGGCAAGACAATTTCATGGGTTTTTAGATTGTTTTTTTGAATTTTTATGAATGCTGAATAAAACTTTTCTGGCCATTTATGAATATAGTTTAAAATTTTCTTTTCTTCGATATGAATGTTATCTACAAAGTCGATATTTATTTCATCAGAAAACAGTTCTTTTAGTTTTTTTTTCATTATTGCCCCCTAAATTTAACTTCCACTTTCTTCTTACATTTAAACATTATTTTCTTACGTTGATTAACTACTTACACTTTGTTAAAATCACTAACGGAGAGTTGGCAGAGTGGTCGAATGCGGCGGTCTTGAAAACCGTTGTACCGCAAGGTACCAGGGGTTCGAATCCCTTACTCTCCGCCATCATGATCTTCTCATCAAACCGACAGATCAACCGATTTAAACTTCACCAATACACTTTTATCCTTAGATATATCCACCCGTTCAACGTTGGCTAAAAGCCACTTTTTAAGTTCGTTTGTCCCCAGCGATTGTAAATTTATTTTGAAGAACACCAGTTCTTTTTTAAGCGTTTCCACGCTGGAAAGTTGATCTTCTTTTTGAGTATATTCAAACTGTTGCTTCATAATACTGCCCTTAAATTGCTTTTCTTGGATTGTAAATTCATCGATTTTGGCATTAATCATTTCTCGTTCTTTGGCCACAAACTGGTTGGAAATGAGTGAGTCCAAATAGGTTTCTTTCTTGGTTTTGACCGTTTCCAAAAGGCTCTCTAAGCCGTTGATTTCTGTTTGAATCGCTTGTAATTGATGACGGATAACCTCGTTTTTCTGTTCAACGTGTTGAGAGATTTTCTCCAATTGCACCTCAGTGGCACAATTCCACAGCTTTTTAACGACAACTTCGTTGGCCTTTTCCATGTTGAAATACTTGTTTGAACAGGGCTTTTCTTTGGGGTTTAAAGTACTGACGCAACGGTAATACCGATAGATATTTCCGTTTCGTTTTTTCGTGTAATTGGGCGTCATTGGATGACCACATTCCGCACAAAACAAGACACCTTTCAGCAATCCCAAAACCGTTTTGCTTTCCCGATGCGTTTTGCGTTCGGCAAAGATGGTTTGAGCTTGATTGAACACAGATTCCGACACCAACGGCTGATGAACGCCTGGAAATACTTGGCCGTTCCATCGGATTTTCCCCAAGTACACCGGATGATTGAGAATCTTGTGAATTTGCCGTTTGTCCCACAACGCACCGTTCCGATTACGAAAGCCCATTGCATTACACTCATTGGCCACGATGGTCGTGGATTTGGTGCGAATGAACGTTTCAAACATGAACTGGATGATCTTCTTTTCTTGTTTGTGAGGCACCAGTTCGGACGACACCGAATCATAGCCAAAAGGCCGAATACCACCGTTGTACAAACCTTGCTCAGCTCGCCACGCAAATACGTCTTTAATGCGTTCAGCGGTTTGCTCTCGTTCCAATTGGGCAAACACCAACGCCACTCGAAGCATGGCTTTGCCCATGGCGGTGGTGGTGTCGAAGTTTTCACGTAGTGAGATGAACTCCACTTCATTGTCTTGCAACTTGGTCATGAGTTGTTCAAAGTCCAACAATGATCGTGAAAGCCGATCCAATTTTTTAACGACAACCGCATTGATTTTGCCGTTTTCAATGTCTTTAACCAGTTTTTTGTATTCCGGTCGATTGGTATTTCCACCGGATTTTCCCCGTTCAATGAATACCTTATGAATTTTAAAATTGCGATACTCACAAAACTTTTTGAGTTCAGATTCTTGCTCTTCTAAAGAATCTCCTTCCTTAGCTTGTCGATCTGTTGAAACTCGGATGTACAGATCAACCACAAACAATTCTTGTGTCATACCTGATCCCCCAGGCTAAAACTGAGAACGCGCCGCCGCCCGCCCCCGGCGGCGCAGGCTAACACGTTTTCTTCGTTTCATTTTCTTGTTTTGAGTTCATGATTTTTCTCGTTAGTATGGCAAGATTCGACAGGCTAACTTGTGCGCTGTGCGACTTCCACACATAGCAAGCTTGTCCAGCACATCAAAAGTGGTCCATTTAATGGCGTGATTAACTTTTTGAATGATTTTTTTCATGATGATTCCCTCCCTTATTTCAAGTACACGGCTTTGAAACCGCCGTCCCAACAACCACCACATTTCAGCGGCACCCACTTTACAAAGTCGATTTCCGGCAAATGACATTCATGCGGAAACACCACGATGGTGAGACGTTTTTGAGCGGCTTTTTGAATGGTGAAGATGGAGCCACGAGACTGGCCATCAATGAAAGCCACAAGCCCGTAGCAGGCCGACACAAGGCGTTGATTGCGTAGCAGCAAGCCCATTTTGATGAGGTGGTGAGGTTCGTTGCCACCGACTTCACCCCACAACAAGTGCCCTCCGTAGTCTTTGAATTGGCGCATCATGGCACGGACTTTGACGGGGAAGCCTGCGTAATTTTGCCAAGGCGAATACACCGTACAACGATCGGACAAACCTTGTCGAAGCAAGCGTTCGATGACGAATTGATCGGCACCGATGGCCCCGCCGGTGGCAATGTGATAGTTGCGCTTGATGAGATCTTCGGTGATGAGGCCGACTTTATCTGCTAATGCGTATGGTAGTGACCTTGAACCTACTACCCCTACAGATTTTGTGAGTGACGGCACAAGTGACGTTTTGTGCTGACGCACGGGTCTTTGAAGTGATATTTTTGACATATTCTTTTCTCCTTTCTGATTGCTAATTTTTAAAAATTAGCGACCAGAAAAGTGATTACAATGTCAATGCTTCAATGTATTGAAAGTTGTTTGATGGATTTAATCGCAGAGTCGACAAATGGGACAGTCTCCAACATTTCTTTATAATGTTTAGGATCCTCAAACTTAATCAATTCCAAAATATCCTTTAGAATACTTGGCGTTTCAGTGAGTATTGATTGATCATGCTCAGGCTCATGAATGGTTTTATTGTGAGAATGAATGTTTAAAAAATCGCCTATCCTTGCTTTTTTTGAAACATCAAAATCAACCATCTGTAATTTATGATAAATCTCCTTGTTATTTGACGGGAATCTAAATGCTAAAAACGCCTCCAACAATCTTCTGGCCATGTTGGGTAAATGATAATAGGCTTCCATTGAATCTGAAGCTAGAGAATTGGCTGTAGTGTAGACTTTATTAAATAGGTAATGATAATCAGAGTCGAAATCTAAAAGTAATTTATCTAGTGTTTTTATATACGATTTTCTTCCTTCACTGTCTTCGAATGCTTCGAGAATATAAAATTGCCGTTGATTCTTTTTGAGATAGCAAAACCAATTTCTAACCTGCCTAAAAAATGCATGGTTATGAGTCAAAATAAAAAGTTGCCAAGCATTTTCAGTTTTTTTCTGCATAAATGCATATGCATGATAAAGCGCACTTGAGTCCAAGCTTGATACCGGATCGTCTATTACTACAATTCCTGACTCAATTTGAAAGGCTTTGTCTTCTAAAGATTTTAAGAAATACAAAAATGCTATTGCTGTTTTTTCTCCCTCGCTGAGGTTTGAAGCTACTTTGCCCCCTCTCATTATCTGGTAACCAGATTCAGATAGCTCAAACCTTAATGAATCTGAGCCCAAGTAAGATGATAAATCTGCATTAAGTTCTTCTGCAGGTTTTCGATGTTCAAGAATGTCTTTTTCAAGTTTAATAATATTATCATTGATAGTCTTTATTTCACCTTTTAATTGATTAACTTGATCTTGTGCTTTTTTGTAAAGGGCATTTTTTTCTTTGTAGTCAGGTAAGGCTTTTGCAACAATATGAGATTCTAGTTTTTCTCTTGAATCTTGAGTAATTTTAGTAAAATCATCTGTTTCCGTGTTATGTTTCAAAATGATTTTGTCTAGTTCTTTAAGTAAATCTTCTTGAGCTTCTAAGTCTAGATTAATATTGGATTGAATTGACTCAAATGGCTTTTCTTTCTTACTGCTTATAAGCTGAATTAAAGACTCAAGGTATTTAATTAAATTATTAATTTGGTCTGTTAATAAATTTTTAGCTCTTAAATATTCGGATTGCAGATGATCGTATAGTCTGGATTCGTCAGGGAGATGAAAATTTCTTAAATGGGTAATAGTCTCTGAAATTTTTAAATCCTCATCTGATAGTCGCTGCATAAAAATATTGTATTCATTATTAAAATGACCTTCTAATGCTTTCAACCTGTCCTCTGGGAGTCTCTGTTCACAAAAAAGACAATGGTTCACTTGTTCAGCTTTAAAAATATCTAAGCCAGTTTTTATCCAATCACTTAATTGCTTTTTACCTTCAAGAGATTGGATCACTTGTGAAATTACAGTTGTAGAGAACAAGCTTTCTAAACGAGCCTTTATTTCTTCTCCATGAGGTAAATTTATGTGAATAGCCGCTATTTTTTGTTTTGGAGTCGTGCTTTTTTTCTTATTTAACGAATCTTCTTCATCTTGAGTGAGTATCAATTTTTGAATATCATCAATAGATTGTAGTTCTTCGGACTTTCGAATATATCTAGAGCGATCATAATTATTATATGAATTACTTGGGCTTGAACTTAACAATTCTTTGATTGATCTATTAGCAATATCTGAACAAAATTGATCAAATTCCCTTTTAAGCGAGTTCTCTTCTCCCTGTGATTTACTCAACGCTTGTTTTTTTTGAGTTAAATCATTTTTCAAGCCCTCTATATTTTTTCTTTTTTCAATATTTTCTTCCCCAATGTAATAAATAGGGGTTATATCTCTATTTATTGTGAACACATTTTCTTGAATAAAATCTTGGTTAAATACCTTTATTTTAACTTCTTCATTTCTTTCATTTGAATGAGTGAGGATAGTGTCATTACTAAGCTCAATTTCCCATTCCCCCTCATCAACTAAGTCCTTCTTTTCTATTAATCTAAAGATTCTGGATAAAGTTGTTTTTCCTGCCCCATTCCATCCGTAGATTAAGTTTCTGCTACTAAATTCATTTAAGTTTGCAGGCCATACCCAATCTCTAAATATTCGATACTTTATTTTTTTAAGTCGTTTGATACCCAATAGAAAACACCATAATCTATTCAAAAACTTTCAATACA
>JAYOLY010000027.1:0-16914 GCA_038120575.1 Rickettsiales bacterium | reverse complement strand
TGCTTGGCTGTGTAAAACGTTGATTGAGCAGTGAGTGACAGGAGCCGTTGAAGAAGATAGCGATGCGATTTTGACAATTGAGTAAACCCAATATAGACAACTGTTTTGTTCGACAATTGAGACCGAATGATCGATCGTCGTTGTTGAAGACGTTGACATTTAACTGTAACAGAAAGCGTGTTATACAATTGGCTGATACGCTTTTTGAATAAAAGAAACAGCGATTTACACTCGTCTTCAATTGAATTTAAATAAGCAGGAAACAGCGATTTAGCTGAATCAAAGGTGTAGTCGTGAGTGATTAAAAACATAAAAAAGTGTAAAAGAGCTTTAACCATATTGTCGTGGACTAAAAAAGGAAGTGTAGTTTTATAGCGCTGAGAATCAATTAAAGTTAGCAGATGGTGATAACATTCAAAATAGGAATAAGGTTCGCAATTTAATATTTGATTAATCCAGTCATCAAACGATTGAACACTAGGAAGGTGTTGATTTGTGGAATGTTTGCAAAACAATTCAATCAAGGCCTGTCGGTAGGCATGGTTTGGGGTGATCAGTATTATTTCTTCTGGCACTGTTGAAACCAAATAAGACACGGTGTCCCAGAAATAGGTTTGATCTAAAGGGGTGTTGCTGTGTTCGTAACAGGTTATAGCTGACATAAAAAAAGTGTATCATAAAACAGCAGTTCATAAACCAGCAAACCTTCCAAACTGCCCCACATAAATGTTGGGAATTTAAACTCAAACATGAAACACTTATCATCACTGCACTTGTAAGAGCATTAAACGTGCTGTAGTCGCTTTACAAAGTGCGTGTGTTGCTTATTTGTATGTTAGTAAGCGCTATAATGAATTCAGGTACAACAATAGAATCAACAGTTGGTTTTTGAACAAATAATCTATTTAAATTAAACATGTTTTATTACATTTAAACTCAATTTTTCCAACATTTATGTGGGGCAGTTTGAGATTAACGTGCAATTTTTTGTATTCTCGCTACGATAAATTAATACACTATCAAAAAAACTAGTCAAACAAGCTAGGACGAAAGGAAAAAAATAATGAGTTTACCAAGCACTAAATCAGCGGGGGATAAATTAAACCCAACAAGTTTGCAACAACAACAACTAGAAGCACAACTACAAGCAAGACTAATAGCCGATGGGTTAACTAATGCAGTAGGGGCGGCTGTAGATGCGGGAGAAAGAGCCAGTCAACATATATCAGGATCCTCATCTCATCTCGGCAATGAAGTAGGTGGTTTGGTGCCAGGTGGTCAACCTTTGACAGCTGCAGGAGGATCCTCATCTCAACCCGGCAATGGCGAAAGTGGTGGGCCAGGAGGTGTTATGGTGCCAGGTGGTCAATCTTTGACAGCTACAGGAGGACCCTTACCTCAATTCGGCAATGGCGGGTACTTAACTTCAGAATTTTCTGCTTTATTTCAACACTATTATTTGGCACTGTTAGCAGGACTCCAACCTCAATCAAGCAATGGCGGAAGTGGTGGTGTGGGAGGTGTTATGGTGCCAGGTGGTCAACCTTTGACAGCTACAGGAGGATCCTCATCTCAACTCGGCAATGGCGGGTACTTAACTCCAGAATTTTCTGCTTTATTTCAACACTATTATTTGGCACTGTTAGCAGGACTCCAACCTCAATCAAGCAATGGCGAAAGTGGTGGGCCAGGAGGTGTTATGGGGCCAGGTGGTCAATCTATGGAAAAGGAACCTACACGTGTTTCATTATTGCCATCACAAAATAGAAAAAGAGGTAGGGACTCGAATAAGACAACTCCAAGCAAGAAACAAAGAAATGATAAGTCGCTTGGAACATGTGAAGGTCCAGCAACTAGTGCTGTTAAGAGTCATTCTAAAAATGGTGCTAAACAAAAGGGAGAGTTCAGAGACAAGCTATTTAAAGCAGTTGAGATGTTTTTTGGCATGGCAGATAATGCTAAAACATATTTAACTGAAGAAATGAAAAATAAAAACAATGAATTAGTCGATAAATTAAGTATTATTACAGGTAAAAATGATAAAACAATTGGCAATATATCTATAGACGAAATGGCTTTAGCATTTAAAGAATTTAGAGAATGTTATACAGAGGTTAAAGGACATTTGCTATCTAATGATGATATAAATAGTAACGAAAGTCTAAACACATTAGTTAATAAAACGTGTGATGAAATTGACGATCACATTTCTAGGATGTCAAAACATGACATTATGCAATATCAAGAGATTAAAGAGAATTTTAAATCTGAAGTTGAAATTTATAAATCATTAGGGATTACGTTGCCGGATCAAGAAGTAGGGGAAATAAATTGGCATGAATACACTTCAGGAGCAAATTTAACGGATTTTAAAACATTAGTTGACGACAAAATAAATAAACTAAAAGTTAAGTATGTTGAAAAAATGAAAGTTAATTTAGCTCAAGATGTAGAAGGATATCTTGAAACAATCTCCTTCATGGATCAATTGAAAGCTATACTTAAAGATTCTCAAACTTTAGATCTTGAAGAAACTATTGAGAATTTGAAAAAGTTTCAAGAGTATATTGAAGATAGTCGTATGCGTGGCAAATTAACTGTTGAAACAGATAAACTTCAACCGATTACGAATGGATTACGTCCGATAGATATTAAATTTTTAGAACTTACACCAGAAGATTTAGCCCGTTTGTGAGCCTATATAAACTAATCGAAACAAAAATGGGTCGTTCGACGGAGGGAGTACGGGTTTAGGTGTTTAATTGTGTTCATAATCTCCCATTATTTTATAAGCTCATTTATATCAATCATCTCGCCATTAATTGAAATAGAAACAGGCATATTGAAACGGTGGTTGTTGTTTTTGATATAAAATAAAGATAATGCGTCATGCTCTTTTGAACTTAATCGTGTAGCTAGTCGTGTGAGTTGATTGAATACAGGATTGGTTGTTTTCGGTTGCCTGACGGGTGATATGACATGATCTAGTGTAATGATGATGCCATTTATAGGAGATGTCATAGGTGGAAGCTTGGCAAGTTGTGCTGCTAGATAAATTAATGTTTCATTTAAGCGATCACGTTCGTTTTGATTAGCCGATTTGTTTTGTAAGTATAGTCGTTTTGGAAGCGTAATGGTGTAGTAAAGGTGATCAAAGCTGCAATAGCCAGAAAACAAGTGGCTGTTAGATACATCAAGATTAAAGACTGTTTCAATATGATAGAGTTCTTCCAGATGGTTGCGTATATTAAAGTCAAAAGGAAATTGGTTGCATGATTTAAAAAATGCGTTGGTCCATTTTGAATAATCATAGGTTTCATGCTTAATAATTATTGATAAATAGTATTGAGCCGATTTGTCTAGCAGTGGAATGTAGGGAATGGCGTCTAGGTTAAAGTTTAAAAGCGAATCTTTTAATGTTTGGCGATAGGGCTCTAATAGCGGTTTTGTCAGCAAGGACAGTTTAAGAGGATAGATGAAATAGGGCGTAGTGGATTCAAACGAATATCTCAGATAGTTTTGACCTTCAAGTTGAGTGTAGATATAGCGATATTTGTTGTAGGTTTGTTCAAAAGAAACAATGGTTTTAAGTAGGGTTTGTCTAAGAATAACTTTGTCTAGATGAGTCGTGGTAAATGACGTGTCTTTTGTGGAAACGGCATCAGAAAAACGAGTGTAGAGGCTATAATCATCTTGTGGAATGCTATATCCCAACTCTTCGACAGATTTTAGATAGTGATCATAAAGTTTCACGTGAAACATTAATGTCTCTTTTTTTGAGTTAAAACAAGACGTTAAAGCAACGACAACAAGTGTGAAAAACACAATAGAGACACTGGTTTTGAGATAATCGGTCCATCTTTTTGGTATAATCATTTGAACTCCTGATGGTATCTTAGCACGAATTATAGACATTTTCATAAACACAGGGGTGTCAATTAAATTGATTCAAAAACAAAATATGTGGTAGAGTGTCAGCATGTTTGAACAGGTTTTGGATGCAAATATAAATCGAGCCTCAGAAGGCTTGCGCGTCATTGAAGAGTATGTACGTTTTGTAGCTAAAAAAAAAGACTTTACCGATCAGCTAGCAGCCTTGCGGCAACAACTTAATCAGTTATTACCACAATCAACAGCCCTTTTAGCGATTCGAAATACTCAACAAGACATGAGGGCAACTGATATTCCAGCAAAACGACGTGATCTTGCTATATTATTAACTGCAAATTTTAAACGAGTCGAAGAAAGCTTGCGAGTCTTGGAAGAATATAGTGGAAAAACAGAATTTAATCGAATGCGATATACTGTTTATGAACTCGAAAAAGATATTTGTTTGACATTATGCAAAATGCCCATAAAGCGAGGGTGCTACTTAATTTCTGACGATCCAGATCGATTAATTGAAGGGCTAGATTGGGGTGTCAGTTTTATTCAATTGCGTTGCAAGCAAGACAGCAAAGAACAGATTTTTAATAAGGCAGCACGCATCAAGTCAGCGGCTAAAGAGCATCACACTCCGTTTATCATCAACGATTATTTAGATATTGCTCTAGCTCTTGATTTGTCGGGTGTGCATACGGGCCAAGATGATATTCCCATTGCTGAGCAACGAAAGCTATTGGGGCCCCATAAACTATTGGGTCGAACAGCTCACAGTTTAGAGCAAGGATTGGCTGCCGAAAAAGCTGGTGCTGATTATGTCAGTTGTGGTCCTATATGGCCCACCCCTTCAAAGCCTGGACGTGATGGCATTGGCTTTGACTATTTAGCGGCAGCAAAGACAGAATTAACCGTTCCTTATGTTGCTATTGGGGGCATAAATCGCGACAATATTGCCGAGGTGATGGCATTTAATCCTCCGCTTGTTGGAATAATCCGAGACTACAAGGCTATACCCACCATTCAAGACACATATTTTAACTAAATTCATCTATCTAAACGGACTCATTTTTTTAAAAATGAAATTTTTTTAATTTCATTTCGATAACTACATACAGTGTTGCTGGAAGGCCATGTTGCTAAACCAGTTTATTAGGTGCAGATATGAGAAAAAAAATAGTGTGTTGTATCATTATTATGTTATTAGGGGTGTCCATGCCTGCTATTCATTATGGAGCCGAGCAGCCCCGCCAATTAGCCTTTGAATACTATATTAAAGCCGCCAACACAGGCGACGCAGCAGCTCAATATACCCTTGCTATTATGTATCATATTGGACTTAAAACACCAAAAAATAGCGTCAAAGCTATGTATTGGTACGAACTGGCAGCAGAGCAGGGTCATGCCAAAGCTCAAAATAACTTGGCACACATGTACGAAAAAGCAAATAATTTAGAACAGGCCATGTTTTGGTATCAACAAGCAGCAGATCAAAATTACGAGACAGCTCAGTTCAATTTGGCTGTGATGTATAGCAAAAACAATCAAAAGAAAGTACATATCAAAAAAATTATTTATTGGTTAAAGCAATCTGCGCGAAAAGGATATCCTGATGCTCAGTATGCATTGGCTATAAAATATCAGATGGGCGATGGTGTTGCTAAAAATGACGAAAAAGCATTGTATTGGTACGAACTTGCAGCTAAGCAAGGTCATGTTAAAGCTCAGCATAACCTAGCAAGTATGTATTATTTAGGCGTGGGAACACCAAAAAACTATGAAGCCGCATATAGCTATTTAGTCGCTGCAAATTTTTTGATAGAAAAAGAAAAAGTTACAGATAAAAGTCGATTTCATTTAAAAAAATATGAAGAAAAAATAGAAGCACTATTATCTAGGCAATCTATTTCAGTTGCACAAGAAAAAGCAGCACATTTAATTAAGCAATTAACCAATTAGTTTTTTTACGCCAATTAAGAAGGGCTATGTGCTTATTTTATGTTTGATTAAACATAATATAGGGTAGTTTAAACTCGAGCCCTAATGAATCAAAAAAATATAAAACAATCTATATATTTATCAAAAGATGATCTAGCGTCAATTGCCGTTATGTATTCGGCTTTATTTAAAGATATTAAAGGTCTTAAATTTGAAAAAAAATATCAAGAAAATAAAGATGTTTTAGATGCAATTATTAAAAAACGATTTGATAGTCTTGATACCAAAATAAAAAAAAATATTAAATTAATATTGCGTATATATCACAATCCAGTGTTATATTTTCTTACTACATTAAGACATTATAAAAAAAATAAATGTGAGATATCTTACTCAAAAACAAGAGTTCAACAACTTCATAAAAGTCTATTTAAACCAATTCGATCTGCAATGAAGGTTTGTGATATGTTTATAATCGACTGCATTGCATGTCGTTACAGTGATCTTAAAGTAGGGTTTTTGGATATATTTAATTATCACTATCGAAACGATTATATTCAAAAAAATCATCTCAAATTACCCACCATAACTGTTCCAAAAAATAATATTATTCAAACAGATGTTGTCATTGTTGGATCTGGGGCTGGCGGTGCTGTGGCGGCTGCTAGTTTTAGCCAAGCTGGCTATCGAGTGGTTGTAGTTGAAAAGGGACAATATCAAGACAGACGAGATTTTTCAATGAACGAAGGAGATGCTAGAGATTTATTTGATCAATCAGGCATTATTCGGTCAAAACACAATGATTTGTTCATGATGTGCGGAAAAAACTTGGGGGGAGGGTCGTTATTGGGATGGACAAGTAGCTTTTTAACGCCGACACGAATTCGAAATCAATGGGATGACTATTCAAATTTAGGCACCTATTTCAGTTCTCAGGCCTATGCAGACAGTATGGCTAGCGTTTCGAAAAAGTTAAATATCAATCAACGATCCAGTTTTGTTTCAGCAAAAGATGATAAATTGTCTATTGGATTAAAAAAACTAGGTTACAGCATAAACATTACGCCCAGAAATGTTGAAGGGTGTTATGGAAATCGTTGTGGTTTTTGTGTGTTTGGGTGCAAAAAAGGTCATAAAAAAAGTGTCTTAGAAACATGGCATCGAGAGGCAACAGAGCATGGAACAACGTATCTGACAAACACATTTGTAAGTCATGTGAAGCACTCAGAAAATAAAGCACAATCTGTGATTGCCTATCATCAAGGTGATGCTATTGAAATACAAGCCGATCATATTGTTCTAGCAGCTGGAGCATTGGCGACACCAGCCATTCTTCAACGAAGTGATATCAAGTTGCCCATGATTGGAAAAAATTTAAGTATTCATCCAACAAGCATGGTTTTAGGTAAATTTAAATCGGTCATAAGCCCATGGGAAGGTGCCCCTCAGGCATTATATTGCGATTCAGAGTTGTATAGAGATGGTGATCAATATGGCTATATGATTCAGTCGGCACCGTTACATCCAGGACTGTGTATGTCTTGGTTAGGTGGAAGCAATGCAACCATTCAAAACGATATCATCAAAACGTTTAATCATTGGACAGGTGCGCTTGTAATGGTTGGAGATCGCGGAAATGGTCAAGTCAAGTCAATTTCTCAAACAGACTATGAATGGACATATGCGTTATCAAAAAAAGATACAGCAAATATGAAGCATGGCATCATTCAAGCTGTAAACTCGTTGTATCAAGCAGGAGCCATTCAACTTGTTGTGCTTGCCAATCCATCTTTAACATGGGAAAAAAACAAGCAACCTTTTGAGGTGTTTTTAAAACAAATTGATAAGGTGTTAGGCAACAGCCAACGATTAAACCTTGGATCGTTTCATCAAATGGGAACAGCCAGAATGGGAAATAACCCTCAAACAAGTGTCTGTAACCAAGATGGCGTTGTCCACACAATGAGCAATCTTTATGTGATGGATGGATCGTTATTGCCACGAAGTTCTGGAGTTCCTCCTGAGGTGTCTATTCAAAGCGTGGTTCTCATGACAGTAAATCGATTACTTAGGCGATTAGAGAAAAAAAAGAGGATTAAAACGTCACGGGTTATGGAGAAAAAATGAAACACTTAATGACCAAATGCAATACAATAGCCTATAATGATAATTTAAATATCAAAAATAAAGTCGATATAATGAATATAGACACATTTAATTTTAATTTGCCATCAGAGCTGATTGCTCAATCTCCATTGTCTCGACGAGATTCAAGCAAATTAATGGTTTGTAATCCAATAGATAAAACAATAAATCATATAAAGTTTTCCGAAATTGTAGATCAACTAGATTCTAATTCTGTGTTGGTTTTAAACAATACAAAAGTAATTAATGCTCGATTAAAGGCAAAAAAAACAACAGGGGCAAGCATAGAGGTGTTTTTGCTTGAAGAGCATCAAACTAACGAATGGTCTTGTTTGATTAAACCAACTAAGCGTATTCATGTTGGGGACACACTCCTATTTAATCAACAGTTATCGTGTAAAGTGACTGAGAAAGGGCAAGTGTCAAAAATTGTTTTTTCTTCTCAAAACCATGTTTTAGAGACCATTAACAAAATTGGAGCCCCACCACTACCTCCGTATATTAAATGCGACAACCCTAAACAATATGAAGCTCGTTACCAAACTGTGTTTGCTAAAGAGGCAGGTTCGGTTGCTGCTCCAACAGCAGGACTGCACTTTACTGACGACTTGTTAGATCAACTAAAACATAAGGGAGTTAAAATAGAGTATGTAACCCTTCATGTGGGATATGGCACATTTAAAGGAATAGAAACAGAAAATATTGACGATCATCTAATGCATCATGAATCGTATTACATTGAAGACGATGTCGCAGAGCGACTTAATATCTATAAACAAGAAGGAAAAAAGATAATTTGTGTTGGAACAACGTCGGCTCGAACCCTTGAAACAGCGTGTCAAAACACTATCATTCAATCAGGTGCAGGCTCATCTAATTTGTTTATCAAACCAGGGTATTCATTTAAATTTATTGATGCCTTAATTACAAACTTTCATCTGCCAAAATCCTCATTATTTGTTCTTGTTTCAACCATTGCAGGAATAGACTTTATGGCAAAAGCCTATCAAGAGGCGATTCAAAAACAGTATCGATTTTATAGTTTTGGCGATGCCATGTATATCACTCAAACACAATGAAAAAAATAGTTTTGTTGTTATGTTTATGTCAAAGTCTCTGTTGGGCAACTGAGTCCGTTGAACACATTAAGATTGTGTCAGAAAACGCATTAATATACACCAATCCGTTTGAGAAATCGCAACCTATTTATCAAACAAAAAAAGAAAGTGTATTCAAAGTTAATCTTGATCAAGAGTCGTATTATCAGGTACTTAGCAATTCAAAAGAAATAGGATGGATTAAAAAAAATCAAGCTGAACCTATTGTAGTTGATAAAAATGACGACTTAAAACCTGTCATTGAGTTGTATAACAAGCCTCAAAAAGTTAAAAAGAAAACAGAAAAAGACTATTATCAAAATGTTGGGCAAGAAGATTATCGCTTTCCAAAGCGAGATGCACCCCAAGAATTTAATGTTGATTTAGATGGGTATTTTCAAATTAAAATTAGTGGTCGAGATTTTAGTCCCAACAATCCGACTAACCCTATTTATCAAACAATTCTTAACGATCCCTTATATTCAAAAGTGCCACGAGAAATTCGATTAGGTCAGTTACGAAAAGAATTTCGATCTAAAATTAATATTGAAGGAAAACTAGCAGAAGATTTATTTGTTTATTACAACATCACTCAAGAGCCAGACACCCCAGATGTGTATGATGTGCAAATTAAATATAAATCACAAGATTTTAAATTTTTTAATTTTGATAGTTCATTCAAAAGTGGAGAGTTTTTATCGGTGAGTAAAGCCTTAAGAGGGGCTTATTATAAATATAATTCGCCTAATCGGGATGTGAAATTGGCTATGGGAAAACAGCGATCAACGCCACAAGTGATGCAAGGCTTTGGAACAGGACAGAAAACCATGAAATTGAATCATGGCTATGTTTTTGAAGATTCTGTATTTGTCTTTGTAAATCAAAGAAAATTAACCCTAAATAAAGATTATACGGTAAATTATTTTGAGGGAGAAATTAAATTTGTGTCACCACCTCAGCAAAATGATAATTATAAAATTATTTATGAATATTCAAATCCTATTGCAGACTATATTCCGATTCTTGCCCGAAAAAACTTTTTTGGAATACATTATAAACAAGATGCTGAGGGGAAATCTATTGAAAAAGACAAAATTATGTCATCATCTGAAACATTTAAATTAAATATAGAGTCAGTGTTTGGCGTCAATAATTTAGATCAGTTTCGTTTAATCACTAAAGATCAGATTCAATCTGAACTAGATATTGAAGACAAAGAAAGTCAAAAATTAATTAAGTTTTTACAAAAAATAAATGTCCTCAATCAAAACAATTTATTGCAAGATTGGTATAATCCTGATGTTGATAATGACTTGTTTAAAGGGGGCAATCCATTACCTACCCATATTTCAGAATTACGAATACTTGTCGATACTGTCTATGCAACGTATAAAAAAGAAATTAAAATTCAATCTGAAAAAGAGATTATATTTTCTTCTATTCAGCTTAAACCAGTTCATTTATTGGCCGTTGATTTAATAGAAAAAGAAGATTCCGAGGCGATATGGAAAGATTTAGTTGCCAATCAAATATTAGATTTAAATGGATTTATAAGAGAAGATATTTATTTTATAGAAAACGTTTTAGCAAGTTCTTCGGAATATAGTCTTCATTTTAACGACGTTATAACCCCATTTGTAAAAGATTTTTTTATTAAAAAATATAATTTTGAAGATGAGTTTGTATTTAAACTTAAACATAACTATCTTGTTTTAGGGTCTGAATCAGTCTTTATTAATAAACTTAAACTGACAGCGGATGAAGATTATTTTATAGATTATGATAAGGGTAAATTAGCATTAAATTTTATGTTGTTTCCTGAAGATGAACTTAGTATTAATTATAAGTATTATGAAACTAAAACCCAAGAAGAAGATTTAATAGGAAAAAATGCTAAAGGTCCATATCAATTAAAAAATCAATCCATTCTAGATAATAGCGTTACAGTATTGTTAAATAATAAAGAACTAACAGAAACTCGAGACTATATTATAGACTATGATGAGGGGAAATTATATTTTAATTATAAAGTGTTGTATCCGTCTTTAATTTTTATTAAATATAAATATAAAGAAAAAGAACTAATTAAAGAAAAATTATTAAATCGTGCTGTAAATTTTGATTTAACATATGTTGAAGAGAATTTGCCTTCAGACCAAGAAGAATCAATAATACGTGTCACGTCAGAAAATATATCAGCAGACGAAAATCATGTTTTACAGCTTTTTAACAATCCTATAGAGTTGTCCGAGTCGTTTACGATATCTGTACAGACACAAGGCAGTTCTCAGCATATAATTGTGCCTTCGTCAGATTATACCATTGTTGATGCCTACCAAGGTTTAGTTGAAATTACAGGACAAGAGTATCAGGGCTACACCACATTTCATACATCATATAGCTATCTAAAAAGCTATGATACGTACGCATACATTTCTGCAACAGGACAGCCTCAAGTCAATAGTAATGATTTTAGTTCATTTAATAATATTCCAGTAAAATACGATGGCGTAAAATATATAACATATTGGAATGATGGAATTGAAACCTACCTAGAAAATGGCACAGAATTTACAGTAGATTATCTGGATGATGGCCAAACTATTCAAATTAACTTTATTTTAAATAGCATTGAAACACCAACATCAGAATTATATAGCTATCCTGGCGCTCAAGATCAATTGAAACTAGTTTATAAATATATTCCAAATAGCATTATTTCTTTAGATAATGTCTTTCAAAGAATGGCGGTTGGAAGATTTGATACAAAATTGACAGACTCCATAAATATTGAAGGGGAAATTGCAATGGGAAGCGACAACTATAGCAATATTCAACTTGAGGGTAAGATAGAGTCAATGCCGGGAACAGGAAAAGATAATGATCGTTACTTTTTAGGATTTCCCAATATTGTCGAGGATTCTGAACAAATTATTGTAAATGGAATTGTTCGATCTCAAGCTAATGATTATTTTATTAACTACAAAACAGGATATTTTTTCTTTAAAAGTTTTACACCAGGTCCAGAAGATGTCATTCAGGCTGAATTTAAATATTATGAATCTGGAGGGGCTCTTGTATCGGGAAGTCCTGTAACCGCATTTGCAACAAAGTTTAAAACAACCTATCGAACACCGTCATACAATATTACAAACCAAGTTAAGTTGATTCAAGATGATTTTAAACCCATAGGCAGTATTCAAGAAACATCAGGCAGTTCTGTAATTAATACGGGAGTAGTTTGGAATATAAATAAAAAAAATAATTTCAATATGTCTCATACATACAGAAGGATTTTTGCTGGATCAAACGAGATTGATATAAAAAAATATACCAGACAGCACACATTATCTAGTTCGCTATCATCAAAAATTTTAGATGTGATAGATTCCAGCCAGAGTTTTAATTATGATTTAAATGTTCAAGATCCGTTTAAAGATTATTTAGGAGAAAATAATCGAAATATAGATACACTGACATTGTCATACAATGGAACGTTTAAATGGAATACAGAACATATTTCTAATTCTTATGTTCGAAAGTATAACCAACGTGTAAGCGATTATATCGATCGAGAAAATGAATCCATCACAAAAACATTTTCAGATTCGTTTAATTCAAGTTTAAACTATAAATCATTTCCAATATTAGGCTCGTTAATCCTCAACCCTTCATATTATTCGTCCATATCTCGAACAGAATCTAATTCAGAATCACAGTTTCTAGAAGATAAGCGAAAGAACTTTGATATTAACGGAGATATTAATCCATTGAAAAATTTAAACATCAAAGGAAGCTACTCAAAAGTTAATTCTCAGAAAAAAACTGTTGATGAAACAACATACGACCAAGGTGCAGTCAATTTTGGAATGGGTAGCGTATATAAGCCAGCCAGCTGGTTGAGTACAAGTTATCGATATTCTCAAGATGAAAAAGAATCTGCCTTACTAGACACCAAAGGAGATCTTTCGACAAAACAATCTGTTGATATTTCAACTTTTTTACCGTATTCAGCATTACGATCGGTTGGGTTGCCTCCAGATTTTATTTTAATTAGACCTTTCAAAAAAACATCAATCAAACTGTCAAATAACTCTATAGAAAGTAAAAAAAATGATCATCGAAAATTAAATTTTACACAATCAAATAAACTGTCTCTCAATGTTATAAACCTTACACCAGGGTTATCCATTAATAATGTGGTATATAATGTCAATGATTCAAATTATACAAATCTTGTTCAAACAAATTCTGTATCAGAAAATTATGTCATAACTAATAGATTAGATTACACAGGATCAATAAATTTTAAGCCAAAAATAAAATGGTTAAAAAACATAGAGTATTCATATTTAAAAAGTCACCAAACAGCAGATTCAGATACTCAAACCCTTGCCAGAGATGTATCTGGAAATATCGTTTTAAACAATCAATATGTAGACAAAGATAGTCATACATTTAAATACAAATTGCCTCGGTTTCGGATTAAGCATCCATTTAAAAAGAGAAAAAAAATAAGAGTGGGAAGCTTTAATATTAATTCTAAATATATTGCTGAAATAGACACGAACTTAGAAACAAAAGATACAATGGTATTTAATCAGCAATCAAATAATTATGACAATATCCAAGACAACTATTATTTGTCCAATGATAGTAAACAACTAAAACGTTTAGAATTAACAGGAAATATCAATCCGTTAAATATATTAAATTTTAATTTTCAAATAACAAGTTCAAATGTATTGTTAGACAGGAACAAGTTTAATGTGACAGGAACAACGGCAAAAGATCAACTTGATTATAAAGTATCAACAAGTTTTTCACCGTTATCACGGTTATCTTTGACAGTGGCTATATCAGATCAAACACTAGAACAATATAGAGCACCAACTATCAATGTTACCTTAGCAGACATAATAACGGCAAAAGACTCGAATGATTCAACTGGCTTTTCAGATTATATCAACAAACTTAGTCGCGGATATTCCGGATCGGCGACATTGCGATTAACAAAAAAATTGAATATAACAGCACAATATGTTTTGAACGAAATTGAAGAATCATTAGAAACATTAACAAATTCATCGTTAGATAATATAGATATTAAAACATTAAACTACACTGTCACATTTGAGCCGATAAAAAAATCGTCTTTGAGTTATACATTATCAGAAAATAATTTTTCTCAGAAAAAAAATAATATTTCTTCTTTGGAAACAGGGAGGCAATATACATTAAATGCCAAATATAAACCCATTCGAACAGCAAAATACAATGTTGATTTAAGCTATAGTCGAGTTGGAAGTAAAGGCTATGGTTTAAATATTATTGAACAAACAAATTCCTTAACAGGCGATGGAGATTATATCCAAACCCAACTTGGAGAAGTGGATAATTTTACTGAAAGCGGAACATTAACCGTTAATATCAAGTATCCATTAGCGAATTTAAAATATGCTGATAATTTAACTATTTCAGGAGAAGGATATATTAAAAAAATCAATGACAACTTAAAACAATCAAATAACTATAATATTTCTGCCTTACTTATAAAAGCGGAATTGAATTTTTAAATTATAAATTACAAATGTCTTGCAACTCAAAATAAAAATGATTTATAGTTAACTAAATATGGAAAAAGTTTTAAGTGGTATAGAAGGATTTGATAAACTAGTCTATGGGGGGTTACCTAAAGGTAGATCCTATTTAGTTGCAGGCGAACCAGGTACAGGAAAATCTATTTTTTTATTACAGTTTCTGTTGGAAGGAATTAAACAAGGCGAAAAAGGAATCTATATCTCAATAGATGAAAAGCCAGAGCATATTATCAAAGATGCATTGGAACTAGGTTGGGATTTAAAACCACATTTAGAAAATGGCGATTTACAAATTATTGATGTAACCTCCTATTTTAGTGTTGTAAAACATCAAGACGGTGGAGAAATAAATATCAAAGATATTGTGAATGATATTTTAGGTTACGTTAAAAAAAGTAATACAACTCGATTGGCAATCGATCCGATTGCGCCACTGATTTTTTCAGATTATCAATTTCCAGCTGTTGTTGAATATATTCGATCGTTGGTCTTTGCTATTGAAGAAAACGAAAACTGCACAACATTGCTCACATCTTATATTCCCGTAGGATCAGATAAGGTTAGTTCGTTTGGCATTGAAGAGTTTGCAGCATCGGGCATTATTGTATTAAAACTGGCGTCAGTTAACAAACAACGTGTTCGAACAATTAGTATTCGTAAAATGCGAGGAACAAGAATTGATTTAACAGAATATAGTTTTGAAATTCTTGAAAAACGAGGCATTATTTTAAGACAACCAATCTAATGGATAAAATTCTAATTGCAGACGATGAGTCCAATATTTTAATGTTGTTGGAAGTGATGTTGGGCGACATTGATGCTGAAATCATTACAGCAGAAAATGGTGAAGTGGCTATTCAAAAAGCGTATGAAACCCAACCCAACTTAATTATTTCTGATATAGTTATGCCCAAAAAAAATGGATTTGAAGTATGTCGTGCTGTTCGAAATAATCCTGACATTGAAGATATTCCCATAATTTTGTTATCAGCTTTAGGCGATGAATATAATAAAGTTACAGGCTTTGAAGAAGGTGCAGACGATTATGTCGTAAAGCCGTTTAATGTAGAAGACTTAAAATCTAAGGTTGAAACATTGTTAACTCGTTATCGATCTAAAATTGAAAACGAAAGTTCGAGTCATCCGATTAAAACAGGGATTATAAGTCAAGAAAACAAAGTGTCTACCGGCAGAGATTTTTTAGATGAATTGCTTTATGGAGGACTTCCAGTAGGATCAAATTTTTTGTTAACAGGATCGTTGGGTACAGGAAAATCATCTTTGGCGAGATCGTTTATCAAGCAGGGGTTAGATCAAGGAGAAAATGCTTTGTTTGTTGCCTTGGATGATGATCCTGCAAAAGTTCGAGAGCAACTGTATCAAAATGGACTCAATTATGAAGATGCAAATCAGCTTCGTATTGTAGATGCATATTCTTGGTCTTCGATGAGTCCTAATCAAAACGAAGCGTTTGCAGTTAAAGGGAGTTTGGAATTAAATCAATTATCAGGTTTGATTTCTGATGCGAGCTATGAAATTGGACAAACGCCTCAAGTGCAAGTGGGAGGAAGGCGAGTTATAGACTCGATTTCAAGCTTGTTTGTCAATTTTGAATTAAGCGATGCACAACGTTTTTTAAATCAAATAGCCCGAACTGCTGTTGCATTTGGAAATGTGACAAGCTTATTTATTCTTGAAGAAGGAACTATCGAAGAAACAAGCTTAAATAACATCAAATATGTGATGGATGGTGTCATAGAATTAAAAGCTACCGAAAATGAACGATTGTGTAGAGTTGCCTCAATGAAATGGTCTACATTTAAACCAGATTGGGTTAGTTTCTAAAAAATTATCCGGTTTGAGTACCTAAAAAATCATAACCAGAGATACCCGTCAATTTAACATTGCAAAATTGGCCTTCAGCTACGGACGGTTCAGAATCCAAAATGATATAACTATCAACGTCTGGTGCATTAAAATACGCTCGACAGATTTTATTTCCTTCATAAATGCAAGGATATGATTTATTTAAATGTAACGGCATGGTTTGAGTTAAAATGTCATATTGAGTTCGCATAATTTTATCGAGTCGTTTTTGTGCATCAGTTAAGGAAACCGGATGTTGCATTTTTGCAGAGCGAGTTTCTCGTTCTTTGGAATATGTGAAACATCCTAGTTGAGCAAAAGGATAGGTTGTCATAAATTCGCAAACTTCATCCACCATCTCATCTGTTTCGCCAGGAAATCCGGTAATA
>JAYOLY010000026.1:14051-17442 GCA_038120575.1 Rickettsiales bacterium | reverse complement strand
TTTCAAAACTGAAGGCCCTTGATCTGCTAAATGAAGTTCTTTAACTTCTTGATAATCATCTTCTACATCATATAACCATCTGTCATCAATATATAAAACTGGATCATTTGAAAGTACTGCAGAAATCAACATATCTCGTGCATCAATTGCAGTGGCTGGCATCACAACTCTTAATCCTGGTATATGAGAAAACCATGCATGTAACGCCTGAGAGTGTTGAGCTCCCTGTTCTCCACCTCTATTAACAATTCCTCGAATAGTCAATGGAGCACAAACTTGCCCACCAAACATTGACGACCACTTCGCTGCTTGAGACACAATTTGATCTATCGCTAAAATCATAAAATCAACTCGAGGATGTACCACAACAGGTCTATATCCACAGGTGGCAGCTCCTAAAGCAGCTCCCGTAACAGCAACTTCAGAAACCGGACTATCAATAATGCGTTCTCTTCCATATAACTTATCTAAATCTTTCATTGTTGAGCCCACATACCATGGACTCCACAATCCCTGACCAAAAAAGAAAACTTCTGGATAATGTTTAAGTAAATAATGATGAGCTTCGTTTATTCCATCAGCATAAGTCAACTTTTTTGTCATCTCACTGTCTCCTTATCGAAATATACTGTTTCCATTAATTGTTCATTGTTTGGATAAGGATCGCTCATCGCTTGATTCCAAGCGTCATCAATTTCAAGCTGAACAGAGTCATTTAACGTATCAAATTGATTTAAATCAAAAAGATGCTTATCAATTAACGCATCCAACAATCTTTTAATAGGATCTCTTTTTTTCCAAAGATCCAAATCATCTTTTCGCTTAACACCAACATCAATATCTTCAGATGGACCAACGTGCCCTCTCCATCTATATGTTACAGCTTCAATAAAATATGGACCTTTTCTTTCTCTACAAAAGTTAACAGCCTGTTTGGCAGTTCGATTCATTAACTCAATATCATTTCCATCCACAACATCATAAGTAATGTTATGAGCCTCAGCAAAACGGGCTGTACTATTATGAGGTTGCCTTAAGTTAATATGTAAATGACTTGAAAACAAATTATTTTCACATACAAAAATAATAGGCAATTTCATTACCGCTGCTAAATTAAATGACTCTTGAACAGCACCTTCTTCAATGGCACCATCTCCAAAGTAGCTCACAGCCACATCGCCATTATTATCCTTTAAAGCAGCCAATGCAGCACCTGTTGCTATAGGAACTGTTGCTCCAACAATAGGTACTGAGCCATGAAAACCAATACCCTTGTCTATTAAATGCATCGATCCCCCCATTCCTTTAGAGCACCCCGTCACTTTACCAAGAACTTCTGCAAATAAGTGATACACACTCCCACCTAAAGACAAAAAATGAGTATGCGATCGATGAGCTCCAAAAACACGATCAGATGAACGAATCTGAGACGAAATTCCTACAGCAATAGCTTCTTGTCCAATTCCCAAATGACACGGACATTTTATCTCTTTATTAATAACTCCATCAGCAATTTTTTCCTCAGCTTTACGAATTAAAACCATTAACCTTAACTGCTTAATGTATAAATTAGCCATAGCTGGGTCTAATACTACAGGAGCATGTAAACAAGAGGGATCTATTAAGTCATTAAAATTATGTTGAACCATTTTATTTTTGATAAAATTCCTTTATATGTTTAATAACCTTAAAAACCTGATCATCTGTCAATGTTGGAAACATAGGTAATAATAAACTTTTTGAAATCATTGTTTCAGAATAAGGCAAATTAGCTGAAATATTCAGTCCTTCAAATTGATGAACACATTTTCCAGCCCATTGAATAATGGTTCCAACATTGTGATTCTTTAAATAGTCTTTAAGTTCATCACGTTGCTCAGCTTCAATTTCATAATTTTGAAAAACATCAAAACGATCACCCTGCGCAGGCTCAGGTGGTAGTGTTAATTCAGATATTGATGATAAATGTTTATGATACAAAGACGCAATATATCGTCTTTTCTTTATAAAATCATCATAATAATTTAATTTAAAATCTAGAATTGCAGCCTGTAAATTATCCAATCGAGAATTTAGGCCCCAAGAAACAACATCACCATCTTGATTCCTTCCATGGTCTCTCAGTTCATACATCTTCTGATACATTTCATCATCGTTAGTTAAAATAGCACCTCCATCACCAAAACAACCAAGTGTTTTAGCTGGATAAAAACTGATGGTCCCTGCCTTGCCAAATGTTCCAGCAAATTGACCTTTATAAGTAGCTCCTAAGGCCTGTGCAGCATCTTCAATCAGAAGCAAATTAAATTTTTTACATAAATCTAATATCGGACTCATATCTGAACAACGACCATTTAACTGAGTAGGCATGATTGCTGTAGTCTTATTTGTAATTGCCTGTTCAATTTGACTAACATCAATCATATGATCTGCTCCACACTCAACTGGAACTGGAACAGCTCCAACAAAATGAATTGCAGCAGCCGTTGCAACATACGTATGTGAACAAAAAATAACTTCATCTCCAGCCTTAACGCCAGCTGCTCTTAAAGCAATAATTAACGCATCCGTTCCATTAGCTACACCTAATGCATATTTACACTTAGAGTATTCTGCTAAGTGTTGCTCGAAGTCTTCAAGCTCTTTTTGCAAAATATACGCCCCTCTTGAACATACATCCGAAAATATATTGTTTAACTGAGGTTCAAATTCTTTAAACACAGATGGATAATCAAAAAAAGGAACATTCACATCTATTTTTGTTTCAATTGTCATACATTCACTCCAAAATAAAATTTTAATCTAAGCTTATAAAAATTTATATAGCGCTAACTCAGCCATCTCTGAATGATGTCTAAATACACCCTTAACATCAAAAACAACCTTCTCTCCATCATTGAACAAAGACAATAATTTATCTATTGCCATATCTTTATAAACTTGATGTGGAACAGCAACAATTAACGCATCTAAATGTTTTATAGTATTAAAATCTACTAAATCTAAATCATATTCATGCTTAACATCGTCAACTTCAGCATGAGGATCCGTAACAATCACTTCGGTATTATATGTGTTAAGTTCATTAATGACATCAATCACTTTTGAATTTCGAATATCTGCAACATTTTCTTTAAACGTAATTCCCAAAACACCGATTCTAGCCTTTCTTACAGGCTTATCAGCTTGAATAAGCATCTTTATCACTTGTTCTGCAACAAACTTGCCCATTCCATCATTAATACGACGCCCAGACAAGATAACTTGTGGATGATATCCTATTGATTCAGCTTTATAAGTTAAATAATACGGATCAACACCAATACAATGTCCGCCAACTAAGCCTGGAGACATTTTCATAAAATTCCATTTTGTAGCAGCGGCTTCAATC
>JAYOLY010000026.1:0-14041 GCA_038120575.1 Rickettsiales bacterium | reverse complement strand
TAATATTCATTTTGTTGAATATGATAGCCAACTCATTCATTAAAGCAACATTCAAATCACGTTGAACATTTTCAATAATTTTAGCAGCTTCTGCAACTTTAATTGATGATGCTTTGTATACACCTGCAGGGATAATTTATCCGTATAAATCGGATAAAAAGTCTGCCACTTCAGGCGTACTTCCTGAAACAACTTTAGTAATCTTGGTTAATGTTCTGTTTGTTTCTCCAGGACTCAATCGTTCAGGAGAATAGCCAACATAAAAGTCTTGATTAAAAATCAATGACGATGCTTTCTCAATAATAGGAACACAAACCTCTTCAGTCACCCCAGGATAAACTGTGGATTCATAAACAACGATATCACCTTTACTTAATACAGAAGCCAACATCTCTGAAGCTTTTTCAAGCAATGACAAATCTGGCATTTTATCATCTCTAATCGGAGTAGGCACTGTAACAATGTAAATAGAACAGTTTTTTACATCGTCTAAAGATGTAGAAAATGATGCAGTAGATTCATTTAAATCATCTTGGGTTATATCTTCAATAGGACGAATGTGTTGATTTAACAAATTAACTTTTCTTGTATCAACATCAAATCCCACACAATTATATTTTTTTGCAAACTCAATACAAATAGGAAGTCCAACATAGCCTAAACCAACCACTGCAATATTATTATATCTCTGACTTTGGAACTGTTGATTTGTATCAACTTCTTGAGTTTGAATTTGATTTAAATGTTTGTCCAATATAAGCCTCCAACCTACCACTCACATTTTAAAAAGTATTTTTAGTCAAAATTTTAACACAGATTAAACCATGATAATATAGCAAATTAGTGAGGGTTTTATTATGAATCAACTCCGTTTATAATTCAATTGCTATGAACCTGTTAACTGCCTTTAATACAAAAGAAAAAAAAATCATTTTATATTTCTTAGATTTCATTATTATTTTGACGTCTCTTGCTATATCTACATCATTAATTTTTTATCCAAATTTAAGCCACTTAAATCTAACTTTTTTTATTATTTCGAGTTTAATTACGTTGTTAAAACTAAGTATATTTTTTATTTTTGGAATCTATGATTATATGTGGCGCTATGCATCCAAAAAAGAATTTCTTAAAGTCATACTTGCTTGCACCAGTACAGTCCCAATATTGTTTTTTACAAATATATCTACAACTATTTTTCTTAATACCTCATATTTTTCATTTCGAATTATTGTTATTAATTTAATTTTAACCATTTTCTGGATTGTTGGGGCAAGAGCCATTTTAACCTCACTTTATTCATTTATTGTTGAAAAAACCGCAAAAAATAATGATAGTCCCAAAAAAAATGTATTAATCATTGGGGCAGGAGAAGCTGGTCACGTTATTGCAAACGAAATCACACGTAATCCTTATAGCAAATGGAAAATTCAAGGCTTCATTGACGACAAAACAGAACTGGTTGGTCGAAAAATTCATCAAATACCTGTTCTTGGAACAACCAAACAGTTAAATAATTTAATCAAAAACAAAGATATCAATGAACTAATCATTGCCATGCCAACAGCATCAAGCAACACCATAAGATCAATTATTGATACCGCTAACCAACATGGTATTACGTGCCAAACAACACCTAAATTATCTGATATCATTGAAGGCAATTTAACTATCAATCAAATAAGAAATGTAAAAATTGAAGACCTCCTCGGTCGATCTCCAGTAGATATTAATACTCAATCTATCTCTCAATATGTATCAAACAAAACTATTTTAGTCACAGGAGCTGGAGGATCCATAGGATCAGAAATTTGTAGACAAATTTTACGATACGGGCCATCAAAATTACTACTTCTAGACCATGCAGAAAATAGCATTTATTTAATTGAGCAAGAACTTCAAGAAATTGGAAACTATACCTCCAAATTAATCCCCATTGTTCAAGATATAAAAATAAAATTTTTACTTGAAAAAACATTCCAAAAATACAGACCAAATATAATTTTTCATACAGCTGCTCATAAACATGTTCCTTTGATGGAAGATAATGTTCATGAAGTTATTGAAAACAACATCTCTGGAACAAAACATATTATTGAACTAGCCGATCAGTATGAAACTGAAAAATTTGTATTTATTTCAACAGATAAAGCAGTAAATCCAACAAATGTAATGGGTGCTTCAAAACGAGTTTGCGAACTACTAGTTCAAATCTATTCACAAAAATCTAAAACAATTTTTTCATCTGTACGTTTTGGAAATGTCCTGGGTTCCAACGGAAGTGTTATTCCTTTGTTCAAAAGACAAATCAATCAAGGTGGGCCGTTAACAATTACACACCCAGACATTACTCGTTACTTTATGACCATTCCTGAAGCCGTAAGTTTAGTTATTCAAACAGGTGCTCAAAGCTTAGGCGGAGAAATATTCATCTTAGATATGGGCGCACCAATTAAGATATTAGATTTAGCCAAAGACCTCATTTCCTTATCAGGATTTAATAACAATGAAATTGAGATTAAATTTACAGGATTACGATCTGGTGAAAAATTATACGAAGAACTGTTTTATAACAAAGACAATATTAAAAAAACAGACTTCAACAAAATTTTTATTGGTGACAAAATTAACACTAACACTGAAACAGCAATCATACTTCAAACCATTAATGAATTACTAGATTCTAACAAAAACTTAAATACAGAAGAAACAAAAACTCAACTTTTCAGTTTAATTAACAGTTATAAACCTGTTAACGGAGAAGTTTTTCAACACAATTAATATAAACAAATAAATACAACAATAATCAAAAAATTAATAGCATATATACCAACAACAGATTTAAACACACCTAAACGCTTAACCATAACATGATGTAAATGATTTTGATCTGGCAAAAAAGGATTCTTCTTATTAAACAATCTTATAAAAAAAACTCGAAGCGTATCAAAAATAATATAAGCATATATTAGAACAAAAAATGTAAAATTAAATGTAGTCTCATGATAACTATCTCCCACAGACAACATAAAAACAGGAACAGTAGCTAAAAAATAACCTAAAAACAAACTTCCTGCCGACCCCATATACATTTTTGCAGGATAAAAATTTAAAATTAAAAAAGGAAGCACACAACATATCAAAATAACTATCATACTAACCACATCTAATGAAGCAAGCACAGAACTTGTAATAGCCATATACATTAACCCTAATAAATAAAAAATAAAAACCCCAGCAGCTAACCCATCTAAACCATCCAACAAATTCATTGAATTGGTAATACCTAAAAACCAAATAATAAAAATAATCTGAGACAGAGCCACTGAAAAATCAATTCCAAACAATGAAAAATGTTTAATCAAAGGAACGCAGCAAAATAAAACTAATAATTGACCTGTGAGCTTGTATCTCCAGTCTAAAGAAAAAATATCATCCATTAAACCTAATATAAAAATAAGTCCTGCTCCTATAAAAAACAAAAAATATGATTCAAAATAACCGTAAAAAACATGTCCTAAAATAGTTAATAAAAAAACACTCACAAAAACAATTCCTCCAAATAAAGGAATAATTTTTTTATGAGATTTTCTAGGATTAGGAAAATCCATAAGTCTTTTCACTCTAACAAATCGATGTAAAAATTTCATAGCAAACAAAGAACACAAAAAAATTATTGGTCCTAAAAATAATAAATGTGAATAAAGATTAACCTGCGAAAACAGTGTCATCATGTCATACCTTTACATACGTTCAACAAAAAAATAAATTTAATCACGATAATTCTCTTTAAACATAATACGTTCAACCGTTTCAATCAGAGAATGAAGAATAAGCATATGTAATTCCTGTACACGATCAGATGTTGATGCAGGAATGATCCACTCAAAATCAGCTTGACCAGCTAACATCCCACCATCTCCACCCAACAGCATACATGTACTTAAATGTTGCTGTTGAGCTTGTGTAAATGCATTAACAATATTTTTAGATCGTCCACTTGTACTTAAACCAATGAATAAATCTCCAGACTGTCCATAAGCCTCAACCCCTCGAGAAAACACATACTCAAACCCATAATCATTTCCAACACATGTAATATGAGACGAATCTGATAAAGATATAACCGGTAAGGCGCGCCGATTTTTTCGAAACCGTCCAGTAAACTCTTCGGCAAAATGCATGGCATCACAAGCACTTCCTCCATTACCACAGATAATGATTTTGTGACCATTTTCAAAAACACCTACAATATGTTGAGCTAAAATAAGAATATTATTTAAATTAGAATTATTATTAGAAAAATCAGACAACAAACTCGTTGCTGTTTCAAAGGACTGTTTAATTATATTTTTTAATTCCATCTCAAACAAAGTTTACACCAAAAAACCGTTATTTTCTTCTAATGATTTAAAATAATTGTCTAAACCTTGCTCAAGCGTTAGAAATGAGTGATTACATCCAACCTTTCGCAACTGAGACATATCTGCTTGGGTATATCGTTGGTATTTCCCCTTTAATTCCAATGGAAAATCAATAAATTCAATGTCTGAATCAGAATATGTTGATTTTAAATGCGCTGCAATATCATAAAAACTTCTTGCATATCCTGTTCCACAATTAAAAATTCCAGACTGCTTTGTGGTATAAAAATAATCATTAACAGCTAAAACATCATCTATAAAAATAAAATCTCTTACAAACTCTTTACTTCCTTCAAATAATTTCATTTTATTTTCAGATTTAAGTTGATTGAAAAAATGATACGCAACAGATGCCATTTTTCCTTTATGATTTTCTTGATATCCAAACACATTAAAATAGCGTAACCCCAAAATTTGATTGGATGGGTTTTGTTTTTTTATAAGTTGACGTACATAATTATCAAAAGCCAATTTAGAATAACCATATACATTTAATGGATACTCACAAGATGGATCTTCAACAAATCCGTTTGTCCCATTTCCATAAACAGCAGCACTAGATGCATAAATAAAATCAATATCTTGCTGACATGCCCACAGTAAAAGTTTTTTTGAATACGAATAATTCACATCCATCATATATTTTCCATTATGTTCAGTTGTATCTGAACAAGCACCCTGATGAAAAATTGTTGTTATATGAGAACTTAACTGAGGTAATTCATTTAAAAACGTATCCTTGTCAACATAATCTACAAAAGAAAGTGCATTTAAATTTAAATGTTTTTCCCCTTGCGTCAAATCATCTACGATAATTATATCTGAAATGCCCTGCTGATTTAAATGATATACCAGATTACTTCCATTAAACCCAGCAGCACCTGTTACAACAATCATGATTCAAAGTTTACTTGAGAAGATATTAATTGTCTTCCTATAACATAGGCATAAAAACCAGCATCTTCAAGTTTATTTGGTTCATATACATTTCTTAAATCAAAGAAATATGGTTGTTTCATAACAGCTTTAATTTTATTTAAGTCCAACTCCCTAAACATATTCCATTCAGTAACCAAAATAAGTGCATCACAACCTGACGCCGCATCGTATGAATCTCTTGCGTAAACAATATCATCATTGGAAAACTCTTTTAACATAGATACTTCAGGGTCAAATACGCGTACAGAAACACCTTCACAAAGAAGTTTTTTTATAATTTGAATAGATGAGGCATCTCTAGTGTCATCCGTATTAGGTTTAAAAGACAATCCTAACAAACCTATTTTAAGTCCCTTTAATTCACCAAATGCTAAGTTTAAATAGGAAATAACACGATCTTTTTGAAGCACATTGACAGCTTCAACAGCTTTAACAATTTGCAAATCATAGCCCAATTGCCCAGCAGTATGAATTAAAGCTTGCGTGTCTTTTGGAAAACAAGATCCTCCATAACCTGGTCCAGGATGCAAAAAATATCTTCCAATGCGCCCATCCATACCCATTATCTTGGCTAAATCTTTAACATCAGATCCTGTTAATTCACATAAATTGGCCATCTCATTAATAAAAGAAATCTTAGTGGCTAAAAACGCATTTGAGGCATACTTTGCTAGTTCAGCAGTTTGAATATTAGTTTTTACAATAGGCGTATCTTGACGATACAAAGGTTTGTAAAGCTCTGAAAGCAGCTCCAATGCCTTCTCGCTTGAACTTCCTAAAACAATACGATCTGGATGAAAAAAGTCATAAATTGATGTTCCTTCTCTTAAAAATTCAGGATTAGACAACACAGCTAACTTGTCTTCAGAAATCCCTGCCTCATCTCGTAATAATTCAACTTTTTTTCCTGTGCCAACTGGAACAGTACTTTTATTAACCAATACTTTAAAATCATATGATTGAACCTCATTTAAAATATTAAAAATTTGATGTACAACATCCATCACAGACGATAAATCAGCAGATCCATCCTCAGACTGTGGCGTTCCAACTGCAATAAATATAATATCACTAGCCAAAACTGCCTCTGACAACTGATCTGTAAAAGATAATCGTCCTGCAACAACAGATCGCTGAACACGTTCTGATAGACCAGGTTCATAAAAAGGAATTTGATTCTGTTTAAGTTGATTTAATTTGTCTATATTATTATCAACACATACAACCTGATTTCCCAAATCAGCGAAACATGTACCAGAAACTAATCCAACATAACCAGTTCCAACAACTGAGATTTTCATTAAAAACTCCCTAAATATGTAAATTTCAAATTACAATTCACTAATTAAATAAATTAATCAATAAATAAAACGATTATTAAATAATTTTATGCACATCAATAGTATCACAAATAAAGCAAAGACGGGATAAAAAAAATGAAATTAATACTACAACAATCAGCCTTGATATCATATAATCACTTCATATGAAAACGATATTAAAACAAAAAATCCCTTTATTAGATTTAAATGCTCAATACGAGCCTATTAAAAATGACATCAAAAATAAACTGATTGAAGTTTTTGAAAGCAAACAATTTATTAATGGAGCAGAAGTTGAACTACTTGAACAAAACATCTCAAACTATTGTGGTTCAAACTATGCAATTGGAGTGTCTTCTGGTTCTGATGCACTCATTGTTGCCTTAATGGCGTTAGAGATCGGTCACGGAGATGAAGTCATTACAACACCATTCAGTTTTTTTGCTACAGCCGGATCTATCAGCCGCGTTGGCGCAAAACCAGTTTTTTGTGATATTAACCCAAACACTTTCAACATTGATCCAACATTAATTGAATCAAAAATTACGTCTAAAACCAAAGCAATTATGCCTGTTCATCTGTTTGGACAATGTGCAGAAATGGATCAAATTATCGCAATCGCAAAAAGACATAATCTCTATGTAATTGAGGATGCAGCTCAAGCTATTGGCGCTAGTTACTCAATTAATAAAACAACAACAAAAGCTGGAGTTTTTGGAGACATTGGTTGTTTTTCTTTTTTTCCAAGCAAAAATTTAGGTGCTTGTGGAGATGGCGGTGTTGTCACAACAAACAATGAAGACTTATACAAAAAAATTAAATCTTTAAGAAATCATGGAGAAGTTACACGTTATCACCATCAATATATTGGTGGAAATTTTAGATTAGACGCAATTCAAGCGGCTGTTTTAAACATAAAGTTAAACTATCTTGATTCTCAACATCAAGGTCGTATACAAAACGCACAATATTATAATCAACATCTATCTGAAAAAACTAACAAACCGATCATTCATGAAAATGCCAACACTATTTATAATCAATACACACTAAAAGTTGAAAATAGAAACGACTTTCAAACATACCTAAACGAACATTCAATAGGAAATAATATTTACTATCCAATTCCATTACATTTACAAGAATGTTTCAAAGATCTTAAATACAAAAAAGGAGACTTCCCTCAAGCAGAAAAAGCTGCTGTTGAAGTCATTTCACTTCCGATTTATTCAGAGCTGACAACAGATCAACTTGATTATGTCATTTCAGTCATTAATAATTTTTTTCAGTAAAAAAAGTATTTAACCCTTTAATGACATCTTGAAACTGATCAACCACTTTTTGATTTTTTAAAGATCTAAAATCCAGTTCTTCTGGATAACATTTAGAAATGTAATGATGCAATTTTTTGTATAATGATTCCGTTAATAGATATGATGGATTTAGATGAGCTCTCTCCGATTTTGTCAAATAAGCAAATCCTCGTAAACAAGCAGGTCCACCTCCATTTTTAATACTTTCAGATAAATCGACATAATCAACAACCAACTGGCCATCAATCAAATGACTTAATTGTTTTATACAAGATTGAACACCTGCATGATTTTTACAACTTAATGGACAAAGCAATAAAAATTGATTCGAATCTAACGCAACAAATTGAGAATTAAAAAAATAAGTTTTTACAGCATCCACAATAGATAATTCAGACTCAGAAATTTCATAAATGATTAATTTTTCATTAAATAATGAAGCATATTGATCTGATAATTCTTTTAAAACTTCAGATTGATTTTCAAATGCATCTTCATGCAATACCAAACAATGTTGATCTCCGAAACAAATCACATCATTATGAAATACACCAGAATTAATAGCTTTTTGAGATTGTTGAATATAAACAAATCTATCATTACGCAATTCATGTTGCTGAACAAGCACATCAAATGATTCCTTAGATTGTCTAGCTGGAAAATTTAATATTCTTTTAGATTCTAAAGATTTTCCATAAACAAACAAATACAATCCATCTCCAGAAACAGAAGATAAACGAACCATGTTTGCCGCACCTTCATCAGCAAAAGAAGATGGTGCCTGTTGATGCAAATTAAAATAAGCTGAATTTAAAAAAATATTTTTTAACTGTCGAAACGTATCTTCTATTTCTAATTTACGATGAAAACAATGCTCTAAATTAGCTGGAGTAACCTGAACCATTCTTTCAAAAGAATCACAAGACGATGTAAGTATAAATGAGTTTGCTACCCAAGATGCTGAAGATGAAAATACTGAACTAAATAAAGATATATTTGAATCATAAACTTTATTTAAATCAGAATCTAAATCTATATTAAATCCATGCAAATTAAAAATAGTTTTATAATCCCTTAATTCTGGAAGTAATACATACTGATCAAACCCATATCTAGATACTGTTAACATCTTTTGTAAACATTGTAGTGCAGTTTTTTTTGGAAAAGATAGTAATGAATGATTTGTCATTGAATGAACATTACCAAAAGATAATCCTCCAAAATGATAAAATGGACTAATTAAACGATCAAAAAATACACAGTGTAGTTGGTCCAAGCAAGTATCCTAATTTAAAATTTAACTGATGATATTGGATACGAACAATAATCCGCTGCAAAATAAGCACTAGGTCGATAATTACCACTATAACCTACCCCACCAAATGGCAACTTAGACGACGCTCCATTAGTTGGTCCATTAAAATTAATAATGCCAGCTTTTACATCGCTAAAAAACAACTCTTGTTCATGTTTATCAGAGGAAATCAAACTTGCCGATAATCCATATTTTGTATTATTAGCTTCATCTATAGCCTCTTGTATAGAATCAACATAAATTAACTGTAATAAAGGACCAAAACATTCATCATCTTCAATAGATTTAATTCCAGTTACATCTAAAATAGTTGGAGAACAAAAAAAACCAGTATCTCCAATTTTTTTAAATGGAACAATCTCTCGAGCTTTTACGTTTAAAAGATGGTTCACTTTATTTTCAATCTGATCCAATGATTTTTGATGAATTACAGGACCCATAAACGGTTCTTCAATGTCAGTAAACGAACCAATTTTTAATGAAAACACTTTTTTTTGCAATTCTATTTCAAAAGACAATTTATCCTTACAATCAACAACAATTAAACGTCGAGCGCAGGTACAGCGCTGGCCAGCAGTTAAAAACGAAGATTCAGCAATGATATCAAATAATTGACTTGAATACGTTGTTTTAGAAACAACTAAAGGATTATTTCCACCTAATTCCAAGGCTAAAAGTTTTTCAGGATAAGCACCAAGGTATGAAGAAATATGTTGCCCTGTTTTATACCCACCCGTAAATAAAACACCATTAATTTGAGGATGTTTATATAAATATTCACCTTCAGACGCTCCACCAACAATCAAACTTAATACATGTTTAGGTAAGCCCGCTTCATACCACAAAGATACCATTCGCTTAGCAATTTCGGATGTTAATTCACTAGGTTTAAATAATACAGAATTTCCAGCTAAAATTGCCGGAATAATATGTCCATGAGGCAAATGTGCAGGAAAATTAAATGGACCTAATACAACTAATAAACCTATGGGTTTAAAATGTATTGAATAATGTTTAGAGGATTGTTCAAACACAATAGATTTAGTTTTCTCCATGAAAGCTTCTATTGAAATATCCACTTTTGAAATAACAGCTTGAATCTCCTGTAATGATTCCCATAAAGGTTTTCCAGTTTCATGAGAAATAACCGTTGCAAGCTCTTGTTTATTTTTGCTCAACAGATACTGAAACGCCTTGACATACTCAATACGCTCTTCAAGAGATCTTTTTTGCCAATCTAGCTGGTGTTTAACTGCATCCTTTATCAACCCTTCAATCTGTTTACTAGTTGTTATCTTATGCTCAAAAATGAGATCTTCAGTTGCTGGATCTACAGAATAAATCATATTCATTTTGATAAATCCACATTAGTTTTAGTATTCAAATGACCTTGATACCAAGACGAAAATTCTTTTAGAAAACTAGATTTAAAAGAACGTTTTTGATAAGAAATCGGTACATGATATAATTTTGACTGTCTTGATTTAGGAAATAATCGAACATAACTAAATGAATTACCATTTTTTAAACAGTATCTAAAAGACGGCGAATCAAGAATAGCTAATGTTGAATAATCATCAATATGCGTCATACAAACTTTAAATTGTTTCAATGTTCCAGTAGCAACCATAAAAGGAATTTTATTGTTCAACACATCTATAATTTTAAATTGATTAAAAAACTTGATATCGGAAAAAACCCTCACATCTTCTAATAAAGCATAAATTTTAGGACCAGCATCCAAAACATCCATGGATAATGTTGATTTAAAACCCTCAGATTGAAGAATTTTCATAGCAAATAATGAAAGTGCATGTGGTTGAAATAGGTGTTTTTTTAAAGAATAGCTCAAACTATCAACTACAATAGGAAATTTTGGCAATAACTCTGTTAAAAAAAAATTATTTTTTTGAGATAACTGGTCAGCATAAAAAAATTTCATTTTTAAAAAAGGTTTAATGATCGAATCATAAAATAAAGAATTACCATATTGATCTATGTGACCACGAATTTCTGCAATAATGGATTTTTTAAATCTTAACTGATGATGTTTAATAAATAAAAATCTTGCTAAAGATAAAAAACGCCCTACTCCAGAACCCCGATAATCGGGATGTAGAAATAGTGTTAATAATTCTGAAGGCCCGTTAAACTCCTGATTTAATGATAAAATCTGATACGAAGAGTCCATTTTTAATTGTTTAGAACGAGTTGAAACAGAACTTAAATCAAAAGACAAAAAAGCTTGTTTTGAACCAATTGAAGATAAAATAGCACTCAGACCAACAACTTTATTTAAAACAATGTCTTCCAAAACAAACAAATAATAGTCCCCATTAAAGAAATCAGATTTTTTTTCAAATGATTGTAAAGATAGTTTTATTTTCTCTTTTAAAATACCTTTATCACGTGGAAGACTACTCAAACCAACCTTAGAAAACTGAGTCAAATTATACAGTTGATCTAAATCTTTTAATTCAACAGGACGAAAAATCAAATTCAAAAACATCATACATGTTCCTCTTTTTTTATTTCTTTATATGTTTTATCAATACAGTTTAAAACAACATCAATATCATGCGTTTCGATACCTGCAACAGGTAATAAAAAACGAATTCGTTTTCTTGAAGATCCCGCCAAAAAAGATATAACTCCATTGGCATACAATCGATGAACAAATTTTAATGATAAAGTTGAATTACCTTGAAATATTTCAAAGGCTATCATTGACCCAACTCCAAAAGGCCCATCAAAATCCTGAACATTATTTTCCTTAAATAATTTCCTTAATCCACGTGCAAAATAACCATGTAATCGAGCAATTTTTCCAGTTTTTCCACTATACTGATTAGACCTCAATGCATTTAAAATAACTTTGGCAGATTCTATTGCTGTTGTAGAAGACGTAAATGTTTGACTTAGCAACCCTTTTTCAGGGTTAAGTTTTGAATTGTATAATGTTGCACAAACTTGTGACAATTTACCAATTGAAACAATATCGACAAAATCTTCAAGCCCAAACATTTTAAAAGCAAAAATATGAGGAGTCCTGCCAAATGTTTGAATTTCATCAACATAAATAGGTATATCAGCCTTTTTAAGTATTGTCATCAACTCAACAAAAAACGCTCTAGATCCAACATTAAAACCACCCTCACCTTGAATTAGTTCAAAAACCATACATGCATGCTCTCCAGGAAACCGGTTTAAATATTCTTTTAACATAGTTACAGACCGTTGAATACTTTCTAATTTATTGTGAGAATCATAAAATGGAATATAATCCACAGGAACAGATGCCGGAAGACCTTTTCTGTATTCAGGTTTATCAGTAACTTGAGCAGCTGTAATTGTTCGACCGGAAAACACTCCTTTAAACGATAAAATTCTTTTTGAATTTTTTTTATAATGAAATGCAATTTTAACTGCATTTTCCCAGGCCATCACACCTGATGAAGTTAAAAAAACATGATCAAATCCTGATAATTCAGTAAGTAATTTATAAAGTTCAACAGATCCAGCATGTTGCTGCAAATTTCCTTGCATAACAGTATCCATTAAGGCTGCCTTAATAGATGCTTTAACTAAATCAGGATCAGAATGAGACCAATGAACACCAATACCGCTTATAAAGTCATATTTTACAGACCCATCAGCTAATTCAACCAAAGCTCCACGACCCAACCCAGAACTTAAATATGGAAAAAACAAAGACTGTCCTTTGCATTTAGCCATATCTTCTAACAACAATGTGTAAGAAATAGACTCTCTACTATCTGAATCTTTAATTGTTCTTAAATTACGTTGATATACAAGCAACTGATCAACTAAACTATAAATGTTGTCTTTTACACGTTTATCATTAATAAACAAATCAAATTGTTTAGGCATATATTCTCCTTAAAGATTAAGCAAAATAGTAATACACTAAAAAAATAAAATATAAACATTAATGACAATAAAATTTAGAAAAAAGAAAAGTACTTTGGGATAGCTATACTTTAATAGTATAATATAATAAATGAGAAATACAAAATTTTATTTAAATTTTAAATATTTACTAATACTGTTAATACTCACATTTAATTCTGCGATTAATACCGGACAACTTGTATTTACAGATGAAATTGATAGTTTATCTCCAAGTGATATAGCTATATACAATGAAGCAGAAGAAAATTGGGAAAAAAGAGATACACGAGAATCTTTAGTGAAAGCCCTCTCTACATATAAAAAACTTTTAAAAACAAATCCAACGAATAAAACACTACTAGAAAAAGTTGCTTATGGAAATTATATTAAATCAAAATACCTAGAAAAAGATGATGTATTAATAAGCCAAAGCCTTATAACAACATTCAATAGATCAAAAAAGTGTTTAGACTTAAATGAAGAATACAAAATAAATAAAAATTCTGATGATTTATTAAGTGCTGATACAAATTGTCTCTTACTTCATATTTTATCTTTAAATGAATTATTAATTCATCATGAAAAGAATTTACTAACCCCAACAAATATTTTTTTTCTACAAATAAGCTTGTTAGAAAGTAAGGATGAAAAAAATTATAAAATCATAAAAGAAATCAATAAATTATCAGAAGAAATTAATACAATTCAAAATGAAATAGACTCAAACACTATAGGCATTCAAAATTTAATCAAATCAAATTTTGAAGTACAGCCAGAAATTATAATTGAAAAAGAAGGAATTATAACAATAAATAT
>JAYOLY010000025.1:974-17606 GCA_038120575.1 Rickettsiales bacterium | reverse complement strand
GCGCCAACAAGACTGTTATATTCTGGAGAGACCACATCTCCACAAGCACCTTGTTCCCAATTAAAATAAAACATTAAATGATCTAAATCATACAAACGTTCTTCAATACAATGTCTCGCTGTTAAAAAATACTGTTCTTTATTGTTAGCTGTATTATTGATTAATGTTCCAGAACATAATGACCCAAAATATTGAATCATTGCCACACTTTTAGTTTCTGCCTCCCATCCATCACCTTCTGTACATGCAACATCAACATTACACGATCCAGATTTTCGATAATGAATCGCTGTTTTATCTCCTCCTGACTGAGTTAAAAAAGACTCTTTATAAAAATGAATAACGGTCGAAATACTAAGTTTAGATAATCCAACAACAGCTGGAGGTTCATACAACTCCAAAATAGTCGTATCTCCAGAAATGGGCTGAGTAGTCATTTTTTTACTCAATTTATTATTAATTGACGTATACGACCCTATCCGAATAGCTTTGTCTTTTGAATATAAATTTAGTTGAGCACCTGGAGCTAAATCAAAATAATCGTACATTAAATTAAGCCCTAAAGCGCCATCAGACACAATACTTAATGTCCAAATACGTCCCCCGTTGTCTAAATCTATCCATTGTCCACTATTACTTAAATTAAAATTTACTTTTATATCTTGTCCAATTTTATATGGCAAAAATTTATCAGCTGCATCATGACCCGCTAATAACGCCCAATGATCTTGGCGAGGTAAAATCTTTTGAGTCTCAAGTGCCACTTTTGGAAGCAATGAAAATGCAGGTAATTTTCTATCAAAAACTTGAGCATCAACAGAGTAATTACAAGCAAAACAAAAAAATATTAAAAATAAATGCTTTTTCATTGACATAGTTTTTTTCAAAGAATAATCTTAACATGCGATGGCAAAAAACACATTATATAACAAAGTTTGGAATAAACATAAAGTATGCACCTTGCCGACAGGTCAAGATCAACTATTTATTGGACTTCATTTAATTCATGAGGTAACTACCCCTCAAGCCTTTGCAGGAATCATGGAAAGAGGTTCATCTATTGCCTACCCAAATCGAACATTTGCAACAACAGACCATATCATTCCAACAGACAACCAACTTCACCGTCCGTTCAAAGACTCGCAAGCCGAATTAATGTCGGCCACATTAGAATATAATGTTAAAGAATTTAATATTCCTTTTTTTGGACCAAAATCAGGTAAACAAGGTATTGTTCATGTAATTGGGCCAGAACTTGGACTGACTCGACCTGGAATGACTATTGCCTGCGGAGACAGCCACACAAGCACCCATGGAGCTTTTGGATCTCTTGGATTTGGCATAGGCACCACAGAAGTTGGATTGGTTTTAGAAACACAAACACTTGCCTTGACGCCATTAAAAGTTCGAAAAATTCAATTTGATGGCCAACTTTCTCACTATTTAAGTGCAAAAGATGTCGTCTTAAAAATCATTCAACAATTGGGTGTAAAAGGTGGCATTGGATATGCATACGAATTTGCTGGTGATGTCTTTGATGCGCTCGACATGGAAGGGCGTATGACAGTATGTAATATGAGTATTGAAGGTGGCGCCCGAATTGGTTATGTCAATCCAGATCAAACAACCTATGACTATGTTAAAGGTAGAGACTATGCTCCTAAAGATACTGAGTTTGACCAAGCAATCACCTATTGGGAATCCATCAAATCGGACTCAGATGCAACGTATGACGACATTGCAACCTTTCATACAGATGATCTTGCTCCGATGGTAACGTGGGGAATTACCCCCGGCCAATCCCTATCTATTTCTGAACATTTACCTACACCTAATGGTGATCCACTTATAGAAGCGGCACTATCTCATATGAAATTTAAACCAGGTGCTCCAATTGAAAATACAGACATAGATGTTGTCTTTTTAGGCTCTTGTACAAATTCCAGATTATCCGACCTAAGAGCCGCTGCCAAACTACTTGAAAAACAAACCATTCATTCCAACGTAAAAATGATCGTTGTCCCAGGGTCTCAACAAGTTAAAAAAGCAGCTGAAGCTGAAGAATTAGATAAAATTTTCATTGCGGCAGGTGCCGAATGGAAAGAAGCAGGATGTTCAATGTGTTTAGGAATGAACCCTGACAAACTAGTTGGTGATCAATTATGTGCCTCCACATCGAATCGAAACTTTATTGGACGACAAGGAAGCCCATCAGGTCGAACACTGTTAATGAGTCCTCAAATGGCTGCCATGGCCGCTATTAAAGGAAAAGTTGTAGACATAAGGAATTATATTAATGACTAAACAGATTATTGAATCAATTATTGGAACAGCTGTTAGCGTACCCGGCGATGATATAGACACCGATCGAATTATTCCTGCACGATTTTTAAAAGAAATTTCATTTGAAAATATGGGAAACTATCTCTTTATTGACGAACGAAAAACGGAAACAGGCGAATCAAAAAATTTTGTGATCGACAAAACCGACCATCAAGGAGCCTCTATTTTGATTGTAGGTAAAAACTTTGGTTGTGGATCATCCAGAGAACATGCTCCCCAAGCAATTAAACGTTTTGGATTTAATGCCATTATTGGAGAAAGTTTTGCCGAAATTTTTGCGGGAAATTGTAAAGCCATTGGTGTACCTGTTTTATGTGCGTCAAAAGAAGATATTGAAAAATTAATTAAAACCATTAAAATCAATCCAAAAATTCAAGTAACAATTAATTTAGTCAGTAAACGTATTCAGTTTCATGAAGATAGTTTTTTAATTTCAATGCCTGATCCGCAACGAGAATCATTTTTAACTGGAACATGGGACGTCTTATCTATGTTAAAATCTCGTGCGGATCAAATTAAGCAACTAGAAGAAAATCTACCTTATTAATTCCACCCAAAAGCTCTACATGAGCACCAGCTCCATCACCAGTTGAATACGAACATGAAAACACACTTAAATACTCCACAACATCCAACATATCTTGTTGAGCATAAAAAATAAAAACATCACCAATCAAGTTAAACCCTGTAACGAACATGAAGCAATGTGAACAAAATCTATAAGATAAACTCAATTTATGATAGGATTTAATCATGAAAATTGCGATTACCAAAACATTAATGGAAACCTTTCTTCCAACATATTTTAATATTATTGATGAAAGCCATCTTCATGCAAAACACTATAAAGGTCCCAGACATGCAGGAACTCATTTTAACGTTACATTAGTTAGCGATGATTTTGAGAATATAAACAAAGTGAAACGTCACCAAATGGTGTATAATACATGCAAAAGATTTTTTTCTGCTGGTATGCATGCTCTAGCCTTGCATCTATATGACACAGAAGAATGGAGACAAAAACATGGGTAATTCTTTTGGAAAACTTTTTACAATTACAACTTGGGGAGAATCTCACGGAGGTGCTGTTGGTGTGGTTATTGACGGCTGCCCTTCTCAACTTGAGATTACCGCAGAAGAGATCCAACAGGAACTCGATCGTCGCAGACCCGGTCAAAGCGACATTGTTACGCCAAGAAAAGAAACAGATACCGTTCACATTTTTTCAGGCATTTTTCAAGGCAAAACACTTGGAACCCCCATCAGCTTACTGATTTGGAATAAAGATGCAAATTCCAAAGCCTATGACCACTTAAAAGATGTGTTCAGACCATCACATGCCGACTACACCTATCAAAAAAAATATGGCATTCGAGACTGGCAAGGTGGCGGACGATCAAGCGCTAGAGAAACCATTGGCAGAGTAGCTGCCGGAGCAATAGCAAAAAAATATCTACAACAACACGCATCAATTGATTGCATTGCTTATGTCTCTCAAATACACACCATTCAAGCAAACATAAACAGAGACACCGTAACACTTGCCAACGTTGAATCAAACCCAGTGAGATGTCCAGATACAAAAACAGCAAAAAAAATGGAATCAGCTATAAAAAAAGCCAGACAAGATGGCGATTCGCTAGGCGGAATTGTTGAATGTGTCATTCGCAATGTACCTGCAGGTTTAGGAGAGCCTGTCTTTGATAAAATCAAGGCTGATCTAGCCAAAGCCATGATGTCTTTACCTGCAACAATGGGATTTGATATAGGATCTGGCTTCTCGTCAATTTCAATGACAGGTTCAGAGCACAACGACCCGTTTTATATGGACAACAACACAGTGAAGACATCAACAAATTTTTCTGGTGGAACACAAGGCGGCATAACAAATGGTGAAGACATCTATTTTAGAGTAGCATTTAAACCAACAGCCACCATTTTTAAAGAACAACAAACCATAACAAACTCTCATAAAGAGCAATCACTTCAAGCTAAAGGCAGACATGATCCATGCGTCATTCCTCGAGCTGTTCCTATTGTTGAATCAATGGCTAACCTTGTCTTGATCGATCACTATCTTCGCCAAAAAGCTACATCATAATCTAGGTTTACTTCTCAACATTATGTCTTGATGATCGCCTGAGAGGCTCATCTGACTTAACACCATTTGTGACAGAAAATACCTGTCCTTCTATTTTTAACTGACCATTATGCAATTTACCTTCTATAAATTGTCCGTTTTTTATATCTCCATTTGAGTATTGAAATTGACCTTTTCCATGAAAATTTCCATTTTCGAATTGACCTTCATATGAACTACCATCAGAGTTTGTCCATTTTCCTTTTCCATGAAACTTTCCATTTTCGAATTGACCTTCATATGAACTACCATCAGAGTTTGTCCTTTTTCCTTTTCCATGAAACTTTCCATTTTCGAATTGACCTTCATAAACGACACCGTTAGAAAATGTCATTTTTCCTTGCCCATGCCTCAAACCCTGAACAACATTACCTTCATATACATCCCCATTAAAATAAAAAACTTTACTAGAAAAATATGTATTATTATCAAAAGAGTCTATTTTGAAATAATTTAAATCACCAAACCTAATAGAAATACGGCATTGGCCTTTAGTACGAACCCCTTCATTAAATAGCAAGTTTAAATATATTGTGTTTTCTGAATAAAAACAAAGATTACCTTCAAAGTTCTCTTCAACCATTTGTCCATTGAAAACAATTTTATCATTTCCATTTCCAAAAACTAAAATCCCCTTTCCATCAAAATTCAATTCACGGTCAAAGACCCCATAAAGAATAGACCCATCTCTATTAAATCGCGCACCTTTGCCAGACTTATCTTCATCCCACCTTTCTCCCAAATAAACATAGTCTTTAGTAACAACAATAAGATTTTTCGGATCATCTTTTAAAGGAATTTCAAGAAATTTTTGACCAACTTCAAAAGAAAAAGGACCACCTTTACGAGGACAACTCAGAAACTTAACTAAAGAATTGTGTTGCATTATTAAGACAAGAAATTCTTTTCTCAAAGCAAGAAGATCTTTAGGCTTCGGGAGATTTAACTTACTTCCCGAAGAAAAAACATTGTTTTCATAAAATTCAAACTGCATTTCAAAAACCTTTAAAAAATTTACAAAGTGAGACATTATTTTCAAAAGAGTAGGATTAAAAAAAGCAAAAATTTGCTCAATTACTTTCTTAGAAAAGCTATCAAGTATTTCTTTTTGAGACCAATCAAATCTTGAACTTGTAGATAACGAATACATATCAACAATAAAATCTCTGATTATTTTTATTTTCTTTGGATCCTTAAAATTTTCTATTCTTTCAAATAAACCATTTAAAGATCCACGTAGTTCTGGATATACTTTAATTTTCGATTCAATCTGCTTAACACTATTATTTAATAAATTATTAACAAAAACTGTAAGCTCTAAAGCGCTTTGATTAGGATAAGTATCTCTTATACATAATTCCAACATCTTCTTATAAGCATCCTCCGTACTACCTAATCCCCTAGACAAAAAAACCCAAATCTCCCCCTTAAAAGAATCTTCCATGCCATAAATTACTGCAGCAGAAATACCGTTTCTAGATGCATCATATTTATCTAAAAAAGAGGCATCTACATTTTTACTTAAATAACTACAAGTACACCTAAGAAGCTCAGCAATGCGCCTAATGGCAGCAATTCTTGAAAGAACTTCTCGAGGCAAGGCTAAGAGAGAAATACCACTCATCCCCATAGAAGAACTACCAGTACACCCATTACCACCTAAAGAAACCTTGGACATAAAACAACACAACCTTTTTTATTTAATATATATATATAAATTATCGAAAATTATATAAAAAAATTTCACTAAAAATAAAAATAAAAAAATAAAAAATAAAAAATAAAAAAAAGAACAATTGAAACAGCCATATACTAAAAGATTAGATATTGGTTAGTTATCCGATATAAACTAAAATGACTATAAGTAGATGAAAAAAAAATTATTTTATTTTACAACAACAACATTAAACATTTTTTTAATTCTCAGCATATTTGGCTGTGGTTCAATTAACACATACGACAAACTAGTAAACAAACTTAATAAAGGCAACTACTACACAGCTAACACACCTGAAACATGCAAAGATATCAACACATGGAACACATCAAAAATTAAAGATATGTCCGAACTATTTGCTGAAAAAAAAGCATTTAACTGCGACATCAGCAATTGGGATGTCAGTAATGTCACTAACATGAGATCGATGTTTGATGGAGCATCATCATTTAACAAAAATATTGGAAATTGGGATGTCGGCAATGTCACAAACATGATGGCTATGTTTTATGATGCACATGCCTTTAACCAGTATATAGGAAATTGGGATGTAAGCAACGTCAACGATATGAGCTACATGTTTTACAATGCACAAATATTCAACCAAAGTGTAGGCAAATGGAATGTGAGAAATGTAACAAACATGATTAGCATGTTTTATAACGCAACAAACTTTAACCAAAGTCTGAGAAGCTGGAACGTATCAAAGGTCGAAAACATGAGTTATATGTTTTCAAATGCAAGCGTTTTCAACAAAAATATCGATCGATGGGACGTCAGCAACGTCACAACCATGCGAGGAATGTTTTTGGGCGCAACACAATTTGATCAAGATATCAGCAAATGGAACGTTGAAAAAGTTACAGATATGAGTCATATGTTTTTAGGTGCAACTCTGTTCAACCAAGACTTAAGCAACTGGGATGTATCTAATGTCACAACTATGGCAGGAATGTTTTTAAGCTGTCAACTATTTAATAAACCTTTAAACAGTTGGGATGTATCTAATGTCACAAACATGGAAAGCATGTTTTTTAATGCTTACAGCTTTAATCAAACACTTAATAACTGGAACGTCTCAAATGTTGAAAATATGAACTATATGTTTAGAAATGCAACAAATTTCAGACAAAACATCGATAACTGGAACACAGAAAACGTCAAAAAAAAGGAATCAATTTTTTTTAACACCCCAGCTTTAATCGTAAAACCATGCTGGATTACACAGACATGCCAATAAGCATATATACTATTAAATTAAAAAGAGCTGTTTTAACAAATCTCGATCTTGTGACGAAACTTTTAATTGATCTAGAGATTTATCAATCAACTTCTTAACCTCTTGATCAACACAATAAGATTTTCCCTCAATGCTGTTGTATAATTGTCTAATCTGTTCGTCAATTTTAATACATTGAGCTTTAACTTCCTCATACTTTTTAATTTGCAACTAATCCACTTGAACCATCAACAGTGCTTTGCAAATCATCTCCCCATTCATCGAGTGAACTTTTAGTACTTGCAGCAGTTCGATTGCTTCCAGTACTTCTTGGGCTTGTATTAATAGAACCAGAGCCTGGTGACTCTGCAAAAGATCTAGGTGACAAAGAACTCGACATGCCTGAATTACTACTACTTCTATAACCAGATCTATGGGATGATCCACCGCTTGACACTGAACGAGCTGAACTTGTTAAATCATTACCTACCACTAAAGACATTAAAGCTGCAAAACGACCCATTCTAGATTTCGGATCAAAAGGAATGGGAGCAAGAGATTTATAATTATTTGAAGAATAAGTAGCTTGATTAGCGCTGCCCAAATTCAAAATTGATTCAATATTTTGTTGAAAATTTTTAATAATTTTCAAAGAATCTGATGGTCTTTTATTGATATCAGTTTTAAGTTTATTAAGCACATCAAAGTAAGCATTTTCTATTAAACCTTGATGTTTTTTTGAAATAGGTTTTCCATTAACATCAACAAAATCAGGTATTTTATATAGAAAATTTTTCAAGGAACCATCTAAATCACCCAACTCTACTTTGCTATCAAATCTTTCTTCCGACGCATCAGCATGTCCTTCTGTTTGTGCACTTAAAGCTTTCGATATAGCCTGTTGTTCTTCGCTTGGTGAAAATTGTGCTAAAACCACTTGAGTAGACTTGTCTTTATCAAGATCAGCTTGTTCCTCAATTTCTTTTATTTTTTTATTTAATTCTGTAACACCAGTTCCGAAAGCTCCACTATATTTGCCATCAACTTTTTGAGAACTTTCACTATTACTTAAATTCATATCGATGTTCGATAACAAATGAAAAACATCTTGAGTGACAGATTTTTCATCAGAATTATACGTAGTGTTAAACATCTGCTGAAGCAATTTAAGTGTTTCCAAATGAATGTCAGTCGAGCTAGAGAGACCCTCTAACTATGGTTTAGTCATATTTTTAAATTTATTAAAAGCAAGATGTTTTAATTCTTGAGGTAAGTTAGAAAAACGTAACCCATCAAAATTTGTAACAGCAGTGTCATCACCATTTAAAACAAACTCGACCTTTGAAAAACCTTTAGAAATAGCTTTTTCAACCATCTTAGTATAAAATTCACTTAAACTGTCACTTTTTGGAACATCATTTGATGGTTTGGATGAACCAAAAATCACACCCTTAAATACTGTCATCAAACGTTTTCAAACCGACTGAGCTCTTGTAACTGATACAGCCGAAAAAGAAAGTTTAGATCCTCTTATTGCGTTTACGATACTAAAAAATAAACTCATTTTTTTCACCTCATCTATTTAATAAAACAACACCCTTAACAAAAAAATTTTAAACTTTTTACAGTAAAAAAATAAAAAAAATTTCACAAAAAAATTTATACGTATGAATATTGAAAATTAAAATCGGAAAAAAGACTATACTTGATAAATATAGTCTGAATAATATTTAATATATGAAATTGTTATAAATTAAAAAGAAGCAATAATATCATCCACTAACAATCTACTTCTTGTCATAGCCTGATCTGTTAACTGGGCAATTAATTCCTCTTCATATTGCTTTAAGGTATACTGAAACTCCGTATTTAAAAACTGATTTTGAGCTAAATGACTTGCAATCAACACATGCACATACGATTTTTCAATATTATCTTTTAAATGGGAGTTGTTTTTATACATTGTCGCTAAATTAAACTGAGTCACTAAATCCGCATCTTGAGCTATCACCTCATACCAACCTTTAGATTGAGAACGCAATTGAACAACATCGTCTTGAAGAAAAGACATATACGCTAAGTAATAGCCCGCATCTAAATCACCAGATTCTGCAGCACGACTATACCAATCAAACGCTTTTGAACTATTTCTATCCACACCATCACCAACTTCATACATCATCGCAACATTAAATTGTGCACTTACATGTCCCTGATCAGCCGCTTGGTGAAAATATGAAAATGCTCGCTGAGAATTTTTTTCTACAGATTTTCCCTCATCATACAAACGAGCCAAATAATATTGAGCCTCAACACTTTTTGATTCAGCTGCTTTTCGATACCATTCAACAGCCTTTTTCATATCTTTAAACCCTAATTTTCCACTTTCATATGCAAAAGCCAACGTTAATTGAGCTTCGGCAAACCCTGTTTCAGCTGCACGAGTATACCATGTCAATGCCTTACGATTATCTTGAACCGTCAACGTTCCTTCAGCATAAATAGTTGCCAACTCTAGTTGACTAACACCATCCCCAGCATTTGCTGCCTTCTCATACCAATACAACATTTTTTTAATATGCTTTTTACTTTGTTTAGCATCCTTATACCAATCAATAAGTTTCAAGTATGCATCCATATTGTCTTTAGATGCTGCCTTTTCATACCAATAAAGAGCCTTGTTTGTATTTTTCTTTACACCCAAACCTTCATAATAACTATCTCCAACAGCCAACGCCGCAGCAACATGGCCAGCGTCACTTGCTTTTTGATACCATTTCAACGCTTGATTATGATCTTGATCAACCCCTAATCCAGCTTGATAAAATTGTCCAACTTTAAATTGAGAATTGCTATGCTCTTGTTGAGCCGCTTGATTATACAAAGAAAAAGCTACTGAATAATTTAATTCAACAACCTCACCTTTTTCATATAAACTAGCCAGTTGAAACTGAGCTTGAGCATCTCCTTGTTGAGCCATCTGTTCAAACCAAGCCAAATCATCTTCTGAAAATGCAAAGTCATCCACATCACTCACAGCACCTGGTTCCAAATCATCAGCATCCACTAAATACGACGACTCCAACTCATCAATGACTTGAGAAAGAGACTCCTGTGAATGATTATTTACTTTTTCAGCTACCTGATCACTTTTAGTAGTGTTGTCATTGGAGCGAACTTCGGCTTGTTTAGCATCAAGACTAGACTGAGCCAAATCAGAATTTGGACTAGTCTGAGCTATTGTTTTTTCAGAATTATCTTGAACTGAAGCCGTTGACTTAGATTGTGACTCCACTTTCGTTGCTTTACTGTCTAAATGAACATCTTTTGTTTTTTCAACAACAGTTCCCAACGATTTCAAATAGGCTTGGGACTTACTATCTCCTTGAGATGCAGCTTGTTTGTACCACTTCAATGCTTCTTCATTGTTTTGTTTGACACCCTTTCCTAAAGAATACATCACAGCCAAACTATATTGAGCATTCACCAATCCAGCTTCTGCAGCTTGTTGATACCAATAAAATGCTTGCTCAGAATCTTGTGAAACACCTTTTCCATAGTAATACATCACAGCCAAGCTATATGTTGCATTGGAAACACCACTATCGGCAGCTTGTTTATACCATTTAAAAGCCTGGTTATAATCTTGAGACGTTCCTTTACCGTAATAGTACATTACAGCTAAACTGTAAAAGGCTCTTACATCTTGCTGATCTGCAGATTTTTTAAACCAATAAAATGCTTGCTCATCATTTTTTTCAGTTCCCTTTGCATAATAATAATGTATGGCCACATTGTAATAAGATTTAACAAAATTATTTTCAGCTGCAGTTTTGTACCATTTAAATGCTAATTGCGAATTTTGATCTAGCTCTTTTCCTGAATCATAAAGTCGAGCTAACTGAAATTGATAATCAGCGTCTCCTTTTTCTGCTTTAGAGATCACAGCACTCACAGGCTCATCAGCTACAGCAAAATGAAGTTGAAATCCTACAGGCTCACCCAATCCAAGCACTAAACTTAGAAAAATTATAAAACTTATTTGTTTAATCATGTAAAAAGCATCCTCGAATTAGTATCATGCCTCAAGTAAAAAAATTTTAAACATTTTTTTTAAACTCACACTTGATGCTCAATAGTTGAAATCACATTAAAAAAAACAATATAAAACATTTATAAAAGTCCCCTTAATTTACAGAATTGAATACATACTAATTATACGCTAAAAAAGCATGCACTGTCGAGTAAGTTGGGCGCTACAGAGCATAATAAATCAAAAAAAATCGATGTTTATTTGGCTTAAAAAAAGCATAAAAACCAGCAATCACATAATAAAAGAGGAAAAAAATGAATGCATCAATAAAAGAAAAAATTACAATTACTTTACTAAATAAAAAAGAAGAAACCACAAACACATTTGATATTCCAAAATGTAATAAATGTATAGAAGCTTACAACAAAAGCAAACTCTCTTTCACGATAGATTTAGCGCAATCCACATCCGCTAAACCTATCACGTTTGATTTAACACTTAATTAATAATTACAGTATAGACGTTATCGTTTTAAAGCTTGATCAAAATCTGCTTTGATATCGTCTATATGCTCTAGCCCGACTGAAACACGAATCATATCTGGTTTTACACCGGCTTTTAATTGATCGTCTTCTCTTAACTGAGAATGCGTTGTAGATGATGGATGAATCACCAACGTTTTTGCATCTCCAACATTAGCTAAATGACTAGCTAAAGACACCGATTCAATAAATGTCTTTCCAGCTTCATATCCACCTTTAACACCAAAAGTAAACACAGATGGACACTGGTTATTTAAATATTTTTTACAATATTCATAACTAGGATGATCAGAAAACCCTGTGTAATTAACCCATTCAATACATGGATGATTTTTTAACCACTCTGCAAGTTGCTTTGTATTATTCAAATGCTTTTCCATTCTTAACGGCAATGTTTCAAACCCTTGAAGAAACTGAAAAGCATTGTGTGGGCTTATAGACATCCCTAAATTACGCAATCCATGAACTCGAGCCTTAATAATAAATGCAATATTACCAGCTCCGGGAAAATCGCCAAATGTATCCCATAATTGAAGACCATGATAGCGCGGATCTGGGTCTGTAAATTCTGGAAATCGTCCTGACGACCAATTAAATGTGCCGGAATCAACAATCACACCACCAATGGCTGTACCATGCCCACCAATCCATTTAGTCAATGAATGAATCACAATATCAACTCCATAATCGGCGCCTTTAAACAATCCTGGAGCAAAAGTATTATCTACCATTACAGGAATATTGAAACTATGAGCCTTCTGGCAAATAGATTCAATATCTAGCACATCCCCTTTTGGATTTCCGTACGTTTCAAAATAAACTAATTTCGTATTGTCTTTAACCAAGGATGCCACCTTATCTGCAGTTAAATCTTCAACAAAATCAACCGTTATTCCCATTTTAGGTAAAGAATACCGAAACATCGTATCTGTTCCACCATACAAAGATGCCGACGCTATAATATGATCACCAGCACTTAATATTGTATGAATAGCTAAAAAAATGGCTGACATCCCACTCGCTGTACATAACGCAGCTGTTCCACCTTCCATAGCAGCACATCGTTTTTCTAAAACATCAGTGGTAGGATTCATAATTCGAGTATAGATATTCCCAAATTCTTTTAAGGCAAATAAATTAGCAGCATGATCTGTATCTTTAAATACATAACTTGTTGTTTGATAAATAGGAACAGCTCGAGACCCTGTTGTTGGATCAATATCTTGACCTGCATGTAATGAAATTGTTTCTAAGTGTTTTGACATTATGCCCTCCTTGATTAGTTCCATCATATTAAACCTTGATCATTATCTCAACAGTCAGAACGATTTAAACATCGATATCTAGAAGCATTTTAAGTCTCTTGTTATACTCAAACTTATGGAATTGCCAAAAAAATATAACCATCAAGACTCTGAAGAAAAATGGAAACTCTATTGGGAGAAACATGGTATTTACAATTGGGACGCATCAAAAGGTCGTGAAAACACATTTTCAATAGATACGCCCCCGCCAACTGTTTCTGGATCCCTCCATATTGGTCATGTTTTCAGCTACACTCATACCGACACCCTTGCACGTTTTCAACGCATGAACGGTAAACATGTTTTTTATCCCATGGGATGGGACGACAATGGACTACCTACAGAACGTCGTGTTCAAAATGTATTTGGAATCAAATGCGACCCCACCGTTGCTTACAACAATCAATTTGAAGCCACAGAAAATCATAAAAAAAAGCCTCATGAATTTGAACCTGTTTCTCGACAAAATTTTATTGAAACCTGCGCCACACTAACCAAACGAGACGAAGAAGCATTTGAACATCTATGGAAAAAACTAGGTTTATCTGTTGATTGGTCCCTACAATATGCAACTATTGATGATCATTGTCGTAAAACATCTCAACTATCTTTCCTAGATTTAGTTAAAAAAGGGCATGTTTCAAATGTTGAATCACCCGGTATGTGGGACGTTGATTTTCAAACAGCTGTTGCTCAAGCAGAAATTGAAGATAGACAATGCCCAGGTGCCTATCATGATATTCGTTTTGGCGTTGATGATGGAAGTGAATTTATTATTTCAACAACTCGTCCAGAACTTCTTGCTGCTTGTATCGCTGTAGTTGCTCATCCAGACGATAGTCGCTATCAACACTATTTTGGAAAATATGCCACCACACCATTATTTTATGCAAACGTTCCCATTCTACCCTCAACCCATGCAGATCCAGAAAAAGGAACAGGTATTTTGATGATATGTACATTTGGAGATGTAGCTGATGTGGAATGGTGGAAACAATCTAATCTCCCAATCAAACAAATAGTAGGCCGAAATGGAACGTTACTTCCCATAACATTTGGGAAAGATAATTTTTTAAGCGACCAGATCGAAAAAGCTCAAAAAAACTATAATCAACTTGTTGGACTGAGATTAAAAAAAGCTCAAAAACACATTGTTGAGCTTCTCCGTGAAGATAAATCCAATGTAGCGGGAACATCACCTGCACTAGCCAAAGAACCTGAACCGATTGAACATCCTGTAAAATTTTACGAAAAAGGCGACACCCCAATTGAGCTTATTCCAACAAGACAATGGTTTATCACTATTATGAAGCACAAAGAAAAACTATTAAAACAAGCCGACCAAATTAATTGGCAACCAAGCTACATGAAAAATCGCTATACCAATTGGGTTGAAGGGCTCAACCAAGACTGGTGTATCAGTAGACAACGCTTTTTTGGTGTCCCCTTCCCTGTTTGGTATAAACTAGATGACCAAGGTGAACCAGACTATACCAACCCCATATTTGCAACACCGACACAATGTCCAGTTGACCCTTTAATTGATTGCCCAGATAGCTTTAACGAAAGTCAACGAAACCAACCAAACGGATTTATGGGCGATCCTGACGTCATGGATACATGGGCAACCTCATCTTTAACACCACAACTAACCTCTCATTGGATTGATGATAAAACTCGTCATCAATCTGTTTTTCCAATGGATATTCGCCCTCAATCTCATGAAATCATTCGAACATGGGCCTTTTATACCATTGTAAAAGCATGGATGCATGAAGAAAGCATTCCGTGGAAAAATGTCGTCATCAGTGGCTGGGTTCTTGATCCAGACAGAAAAAAAATGTCAAAATCAAAAGGCAACGTCATCACACCTGAACACTTGCTCGATCAATATTCATCTGATGCTGTCAGATATTGGGCAGCCAAAGCTCGGTTAGGTGCAGACACTGCATTAGATGAAAGTATTTTTGCAATAGGACAAAAATTATCAACTAAATTATTTAATGCATCAAAATTTGTACTCATGCAAATCAATGACTATCCAGATTTATCTATTAAAGATATTACTCAAGACATTGATTGCGACCTGATTAATACATATCGAAATCTAATCAACAACGTCACAACAGCCTTTGAACAATTTGACTATTCAACAGCTCTAGAATTAACAGAGCAATCATTCTGGCAATTTTGTGACCATTATATAGAACTTGTAAAAATTCGTGCCTATCGAGAAGAAAACACAATCAAAAAACGATCTGCACTTGCCACACTTCAAGAAAGCCTTAAGCTATTTTTACGCTTATTTGCTCCATTTTTACCCTTCATTACAGAAGAAATATGGTCTTGGAAATTTAAAAACACAGCGTCAATCCATACAGAATCTTGGCCCAAAATAAGCGACTATGAAGCTATTAAACACCCTAAACACAACGACTTGTTTTCAATTGCAATTCACATCTTAACAAACATTAGATCAAGCAAATCTCAAGCTCAAAAAAACATGAAACATCCAGTTGAAACACTTATAATAGAATGCAATAAAGACTATCAAGAAAAATATAACCTTATATCAACCGACATCAAACAAGCTTGCTCAATAGAATCGCAGTCATTCACCCCATCAGAGTCTGATTTAGTTCAATTATCAATTAATTTAAAAAAAGACTAACCGTTTTTTAAACTATTATCTTTCTTTTATTGCAACAACAAATGTTTGATGAATTCGATGACCATGTTCATCAATGGCAACAATTGTATTGAGTCCATTTTTAAATAATAGAGGCAATTCATGATAGGTATGAGTTGATCCAACGTAACTATCATTGACATACCAAAACACTGTTGTTTTTGGAACATTATGAGCCAATTTACAGGATACTTTTTGATACGATCCATCAATGCCTCTAGGAATCCAAATCTTACTTGTCTCTTTTGGGTAAATCCACGTCATGATGTCATGATAATGATATCCACTATGACTTGGATTATGAACAGGAACACGTGGTAAAATAGCCCCATTTTCAGCTAATACTTTTCGAACATGTGGAGGATAAATTAGTCTGACATCCGTTTGAACATTATCTAAATTCCAACACTTTGAACACACTTGATACGTGCCTTGTTTATTCAAATGAAGACGTTGATGATAAGGACATACCATCAACGACCTCATGCCAATAGGAACCTGCTTTCCTTCTTTTTTTTCACAATAAGCACCAGCAACTAATCCAGTTTCACTACACGTAGTTAATACAGACAGCTGATCAGCTGGTTCTGAAAACCAACGCATGTGTTGTGATTTAGGCAAATAATTAAACACATCAAACAATAA
>JAYOLY010000025.1:0-964 GCA_038120575.1 Rickettsiales bacterium | reverse complement strand
GTCCTGCAGATTTAGCCCCACTTAAATTAGAATTTCCAGCTCCTGAAAAATTGCCGACCCACACCCCTATTGTATACTGAGGAGAAACACCGACTGCCCAAGCATCTCGTTGACCATAACTTGTCCCTGTTTTCCAGGCAAGTGGCCATTGATTAGAATAAATATCCCAAAAATATTCTGTTCCAGGTCGAACTAAATCTTTTAAAATGTTAAGTGTTAAATAAGACGCCCCTGGACTAATCAGTTGTGACACATGTTGCTGATTTGCTTGAGTGTTATGAACAGATAATGTCGAAAATTGTCCACCAGTTCCCAATCCTCTATAAAACGATGTAAGATCCCAAACTGTTGTTTCTGATCCACCTAAAATTAACGACAATCCATAATCTTCAGATTGACGAAACAACGTTGTTGCCCCTGCAGACTTTAAAAACAAATAAAATCGATCAACACCAACTGTATTTAATACCCTCGTTGCAGGCACATTTAAAGACTCAATCAACGACTGTTTCATAGACACAACCCCATAATAGTCTTCCGTAGCATTTGCAGGAGTAAATCCGTTTATATTTGTAGGAATATCAAATAACTTTGTATCAGGTAGCGCTATGCCCTCATCAATAGCTAATGCATACAAAAAGGGTTTCAGAGTAGATCCTGACGATCGCCACGCATGCACACCATCAACAAACCCTGAATGAATCCGATCGAAATAATCCTGAGATCCTATATAAGCTAGGATAGAACCCGTTTGCGTATCTGCAACCAGAACAGCGACATTATGAATGCCCTTATTAGATAACTGACTAGAAACCCGCTTAACAATATCTTTAACACCAATCTGTAAATCTTTATCTAAAGTTGTATGATGCAAAAATTCTGACGAGTACGTCCGTTTTACAAAATCAGAACAGTGAGGGGCATAAAAAGGAAAGGATGTTATTTTATTAGGAGTAGGTTCGTT
>JAYOLY010000024.1:12997-17746 GCA_038120575.1 Rickettsiales bacterium | reverse complement strand
TATGTATTTTATTTAAAAACAAATATCTACAAATTTGTTACTTTGCAAGTTTTAATTAAATCTTTACGTGTATATATATGAAAGAAACAAATATTAAATTGGTTAAAAGGTAAACTATATGGATATAAATAATTACTATTGGTTAAATCAAAAACATCAAAGCAAAAGAGTTAAACCAATAAAAAAATCTTCAAATTCATTTTTTGACGATTACGATGAAGATAAATCAGCTTCATTTGATTCTGCATTTAAAGATGCATTAAAAGAACACTTTGACGATGTTTAATAATTAAGAGAATTTCTTTACTACTTTTTCAATATTTTTTAGCCCTGTTTTAATTGAATCTAAATTTGGGCCAAAACTTAATCTTACATAATTTAAATATCTTGAATGTTTCAGCAAACGTCTTTTTCCAGGGTTTACATCAAAAAATATACCTGGGACTGTAATTACTTTTTCTTTTAAACATTCTTCAAAAAAATTAAGAGCATTATTAAGGGGTTTTGGCAACTTTTTCAGGTTAGCCCAAATGTAAAATGTAGATTCTGGTTCATTTTCAATCACGAAATTCATAGCATTTAGCTTGTTTAACTTATACTCTTTTTTTACTCTAAAATTATCTTGATTTTCTTTTGCTTCTTTCTTTACGGTTTTTGGGTTTATAATATCTTTTGCCTTTTGTTGAATAGGATGTACAGCACCTCCATCCAAAAAAGAACCGACACTAGACACCTTTTCTATAATATCTTTAGGGCCAACCACCCACCCTATTCGAAGTCCTGGCGATCTCCAATTTTTTGATAATCCATTAATTATAATTACAGGATCTTTGTTGACATCTTTAATATACTCTGCAGATGAAATATACGTAGACGATGGAGTATATATATAATGTGAATAAAACTCGTCAAATATCATTAAACAGCTTAATGTCCGCGCAATATTAATCCATTGTGACAACGTATCGCCTTGAATTAATTGCCCGGTAGGGTTACATGGATTGCTAATTAATAAAGAGGCTAGTCCTTTTCCGATAATTTCTTCTTTTAAGTCTGAAACTGTAAGCTTGTAGTCTTTTTCTGGCTTTAAAACAATAGGTATAGTTACAAAAGTTTTAAACATACCTAATAATTCTTCATATGCCGTATAATCGGGTATAAAATGTCCTAAATTAACATTTCCCAAAGCTGTGACAACTCTAGATAAAGCTAAACGGCCTCCCCCAGCTATACAGACATTTTCTTCAGTGTATGTTGATTTTTGATTTTTTCTAAATGTTTTGTTGTAATAGTCTGCAACTTGCTTTCTTAACTCAAGACAACCATTTACAGGCCCATATTCTTTATTATATTGATCTAAAGTGATTGTCATAGTTTTGTCAGAACCATCAAAAGATCCTGTTTCTGGGGCGCCCTGCCCAAGATTAGACCATTGTGAATTTTCAGGAGAATAGCCAAATTTGTATGCTTTTTCTAAAACATAAATAACGCCAGTCTTTGGAACGTCTTTGAAATAATCTATAAAAGTTGTACTCATTAACGTAATGATATATTAAAAAATGAAACTTATAAATGAAATTATTTGAAAACTAAAAAGTTATTTTCTTTTTTCAGTAAACTTTACGTGCTTTCTGACAATTGGATCATACTTGAGAACTTCCATTTTATCGGGAGTGTTATTTTTATTTTTTGTCGTGTGATATTGATGACCACTTTCAGTAGATTCTAAAATAATATGTTGTCTGTGCCCTTTTTTTGCCATGATACTCTCTTATATTTTTACTTTATTTTTCTTTAAAACGTTTTCTATGCCTTTTCTTGAAATTGTTTTTAATGTTTTTGTAGAAATTCTTAATTTTACTTTTCTACCATTAATTTCAATTTTTTTTGTTTGTAAATTGATTTCTTTACGAGTTTTAGTCCGTCTTTTAGAATGACTGACATTATTTGCAGTTTTACCTTTTTTGTTTGTTATCTGGTCTTTTTTTGACATTTGTATTCTCCGAACCAAAAATTAAGATATAATATTAAATAAAATTTACATAAATATCAATAGTGAGGTATATTTTTTCTTACTTTAGATTAAAACTATCATTTAAGGAGTGTTTTTGATGAATAAAGTTGCTGTTATGTTATCTGGATGTGGTACAAATGATGGAAGTGATATGCATGAAACCGTTTTACTTCACTATTTTTTACACTTAAACCAAATTGATCTAGATTTTTTTTCACCAGATATAAGTACGCCTTATGTTGTAAATCATATCAACGGCCAACTCCATGATGCCAATCGCAATACATTAGAAGAGTCTGCTCGTCTTGCTCGAGGAAATATTCTTTCAGTTGAGTACTTTGATCATGAAATGTATGAGGCTGTTTTTTTTCCAGGAGGACTTGGATTAACTCAATTTTTTTCAACTTATCATGAAAATGCTTCTAACTTTGAAGTCAATGAATCCATTCAATCTGTTATTACAGCATCATATGCTTCTCAAACTCCCTTAGCCTTTATAGGTCAATCGTCAATTATTGCAGCAAAACTCATTCCAAATTGTAGGCTTACATTAGGATTTTCCAATGAAGCTCAAGAAACTATTTCTAATTTAGGAGGAATTGGGATTCAAGCAAACTATGATGACGTGGTTGTTGATGGAACTCATCTTGTTGCTTCAACTCCAGGCATGATGCTTGGATCTTCTGTTTCTGAAGTTTCATTAGGCATTCAAAAACTTGTTACTACTGTTATCAATTTAACAAAATAATTTACTGGAAGTCATAGGTTGCAGCGATTGGCATTCGTCTTTCTAATCCAAAAGCGTTTTGTGTAATTTTTAATACCATTGCAGCTTGCTGTCTTTTGTATTCATTAAGATTAACTTTTCTTAAAATATCGCTCACTATATGTTCATCAAAACCAATGTCTACAATTTCTTTTTTTGATAGTTTTCTTTCTAAATGCAAAAACAATATCTCATCTAAAATGTTATAGTCGGGCAATGAGTCTGTATCTTTTTGATTGGGTTTAAGTTCAGCCGATGGTGCTTTTTTAATTGTTTCAATTGGAATAATTTCAATATCTTTGTTGATATAATTAGCAAGCTCGTATACTTTTGTTTTATATACGTCACCTAAAACAGAAATTGCGCCATTCATGTCTCCGTATAATGTACAATATCCAACAGCTAGTTCTGATTTATTCCCTGTAGAAAGTAGTAGTCTGTTTTGATTGTTTGCCAAAGACATCAACAGTAAGCCTCTTAAGCGTGATTGAATATTTTGGCTTGTTAAGTCAGTCAACTGATCATTTGTATGATAACAAATATCTTGTTTCACGGCTTTAAACTGTGACTCTATGGGTATTGTAATGTGTTCTATGTTTAAGTTTTTTGCTAAAGTAATAGAATCTGAAATACTTCCATCCGATGAATACGGTGAAGGCATTAATACACCTAAAACATTTTCAGCTCCACATGCTTTAACTGCAATTGCACAGGTTACGGCAGAATCAATTCCGCCAGATAGACCAACAAGGACTTTTTTAAATCGTGTTTTTTTTAAATAATCAGCAATGCCTAACGATAAAGCACTTAAGATCGTTTCAATCTCATTTTTTTGGATAATTTGAATGCTTTCAGCTTTTTTTGTATCAATTTGAACAAAATCTTCTTGGAAGAGTTTTAATTCTTTATTCAGAGTACCATCTTTGTTGATCCAGCAACTTCCTCCATCAAAAATCAATTCATCATTTGCCCCGACTTGATTCACAAAAATTAGTGGAATTTTGTGTGTTTTTGCATGGTTTTGAAATACAGTCATTCGACTCATTCTTTTTTCAGTATCAAATGGTGATGCAGACAGATTTATCAATAAAGTAGCCCCTTTTGCACTTAATTCACTGATTGGGTTTTTGACATATTTTTCTGATTTATTTATCCATGCATCTTCACATATTGAAATTCCTAGTACTGTATTTTTAAATCTAAATACATCTATATTGGATGCCTCAACAAAATATCGCTCCTCATCAAATACTCCATAGTTAGGTAAATTTGTTTTGTGTTGAGTAAATATGATGTTTCCATTTTGAATTAATAGAGCAGAATTATACAAATACCCTGTTTTTTTTTCTGTGACACAGCCAAACAGTATTCCTATATCAGGATATGATGTTGAATGGTTACAAATAATATCAATTTCTTTTTTTATATTTTTTAAGAATTCAGGATAACACAATAAATCTAAAGGAGGATATCCAGTTAAAAACAATTCGGGAAAAATAATTAAATCGGAGTTTAGATAAGCTGCATTTTTCACATCATCTAGCAACTGTTTTCTGTTATTTTCTAAATCTCCTACAATTGGATTTCTTTGAGATAAAACTATTTTCATAATCTATATGATAATAAGCTTCGATACAATTCTTCAACTATTAGTTTTGTTAAGCTCCCATTGTCCAAATATTGGAAGAAGGATTCCTTCTGTAAAACAAAGACTTGTTTGTCCTTTGTAGTTCAAAAATTGGATATCTTTTGTAACAATTTTCCGTTTTTTGTCTTCATGTTGATTTAATTTCATTTTAGAACTAAATTTTGATTGTATATTTTGCTGCCATACTAATGCGTGTTTTTCATGTTTATCATAAGAAATTGAGATGCGTTTAGATCCTATTGTTAGATACTCTTCTCTTAATTCACTTTTTTTTGTAGTTTTCCAAACTGGATCCAAAATTAATGGCTTATTGTCTATATC
>JAYOLY010000024.1:0-12987 GCA_038120575.1 Rickettsiales bacterium | reverse complement strand
TGCCATTGTTATAATTGGCTCTTATACCATCGACATAATTTCTTCTAGTTTTTGATTTCTCAACACATATTTTACGCGTCCAACTTCTATTCCTTTCTTAAATATAGCTACTTTCAACAATTTCAAATGATACTCTATAACATAAGCAACAGTAGGAAAAACTAACTCAAATTGCATTATATCGTTTTCATGGGATGTAAACTTAAATGTTACATTACATTTTTTATCTGTTATTTTTGAACTCAAAATCTCGTAATAAACAAGTGCTTCTGGGAGTGTAATATGTTGAATTGAATGAATAATTTTATTTTTTTTAAACCAGGGATACGAGTCTAAGCCTGCTGTAATGTTTAATATACGGCTAGTTTTATCTACCATATCTAGTATCAAACTAGGAGAATAGTGATTAATAATTTCAGGGAGAGCCTTGCTTTCCCAAACATCTTGTGATGTCTCCGGATCTTCTAAAATAGGTTCTACATCTTTAAAAAGTTTACTATGAACTTGTTTAGTAGTTCTAAAATAAATTGTCATCTATCAAATTTATTTTTCTATGCAAATAGCAATCGCCATTCCACCACCAATACAAACTGTGCAAAGCCCTTTTTTGGCATCTCTTTTCTGCATTTCATGAAGTAATGTCACCATAATTCGAGCTCCAGAAGCACCTATGGGATGCCCCAATGCAATGGACCCACCATTCACATTAACTTTTGATGTATCCCACCTCAACTCGTTATTAATGATAATCGATGATACAGCAAATGCCTCGTTTGACTCAATTACATCAAGTTCGTCTATTGTCCAATTTGCTTTTTTTAAGACCTCTTGAACTGCTTTAATCGGTGCTATACCCATTTCTAATGGATCAGATCCAACGCAAGATATAGCTTTAATTTTTCCAAATACTTCTAAATTATTTTCTTTTGCTTGCTTATACTCAGAAATAATCATACATGCAGCCGCATCATTAATTCCTGAGGCATTTCCAGCGGTAACCGTTCCATCTGCTGAAAATGCAGGTTTTAAAGACTGTAGTTTTTGTAAAGAATTTTCATCTCTAATATGTTCATCCAAAGAAAAAACGATTTCTTTTTTCTTTTGTTTAACACAAATTGGAACAATTTCATTGTTAAATCTATTAGTTTTTTGTGCGTTTATTGCATGATAATGAGATGTCGTTGCATAGTTGTCTTGCTCTTCTCTGGAAATATTATATTTTTTTGCAAGATGCTCTGCTGTTAATCCCATATGCATATGTTTGATAGAACAGGTTAGCCCATCATTAATAAGCGTATCTGTAAACACGGTATCTCCAAGATGTGTTGATTCTCTTAAGCGCATTGAATGAACTGCATTGCTCATGCTTTCGTGCCCACCGGCAAGGATAATATAATCGTTATTCTCTTTAATGGTATGGAAGGCTTGAATAATTGATTGCAATCCAGACCCACACACATGGTTTATATTAAATGCAACAATAGATTCAGGAAGCCCTGCTTGAACAGCAGATTTTTTTGCAACATTCATTCCATTTCCGTAAGATAAAACATTCCCAAGAATCACTTGGCTAACGTTGTTTATATCAAGTTTTGAATCATTTAAAATGTCTTTTATGACATACTGAGAGATCTCATTAGTTGTTAATGAGCTTAAACTTCCTTTAAATTTTCCAATAGCAGACCGTTTAGGACATGAAATTGTGATGTCTTGATCTTCAAACATAAAAAAAATGGAAAAACAAACTAAGCTGTTGTTTTTTCCTTTTTGGATACAAGATCAGATATATTAGAAAACATATCTGACGTCCGATTTTTGATTATTTCGTATGCATCTTCTCTTGATTTATTAGTTGATTTTAATAAATTTTCGTTTTGATCCATTAATGTATCAAGTATAATTTTTGACTTATTAAGAATTTCTTTTGTGTTAGTAGGATTCTCTTTCGATAATTCTTGAACCGTCTTTAAAAGCTCGTCATACGCAACTTTATTTTTTTTGCTAATTTCATTTACATTTTTGTACATATTTTCATAAAATGAAAAAAACAATTCTTGGTTCGTTTTAATATAATTCATAAATAATTCACTATTTTCAACTAAATTGAAATATTTTGATGGATCGTAATCGCTAAAAATATTTTTAAACATTTAATACTCCATTGATAGAAATTTATACTATAATACTTTAATTTTTCTTTTTTTCAACTCTTTTATTTTATCTTTACATACTCGCCAGGTGCATCATAAAGCATTTCCAATTTCCCTGTTTCAGGCTGTTTAGCATTAATTTTTTCTCCTAAATTTTTATTAAGCCATTTATTCCAATGTGGCCACCAACTACCAATATTTTTCTTTGCAAAATTTAACCATTGATCTGACTCTTTATAATTTTTGGAATTTGTTCTGTAATTATATTTTTTAGGAACAGGGCTAGTTCCTTGAATGATTCCCATGATGTGTCCAGAATTACTTAATACAAACTCTATATTTTTAGCCCCTAAAGCTTGCTTAATTTTATAAGCAGACGCCCAAGGTACAATGTGGTCTTCACTTGTGGCTACGCAATAAATATCTTGTTTTATATTTTTTAAATGTATTGTTTTTCCTAATATTTTAAATTCATTTTTTACTAAATTATTTTTTAAATACATTTGTCTTAGATAATCGCTATGAAGTTTTTCAGGAAGTCTTGTGGTATCTGCATTCCAAAATAACACATCATGAGATGATGGTTTTTTGCCTAACATATAATTATTTACAACATAGTTCCAAAACAAATCTCCTGGACGCAACGCATTAAATGTTGCGGCCATATCTTTTCCATCAAAAAAGCCCTGTGTTTTCATCTTTTTTTCTATTTCAGCAATTTGATCTTCATCAATAAATACGTCTAATTCTCCAGGATTTTCAAAGTTTACTAAACTCGCAAGAAATGTTGCACTTTTTATAAAATTATCTTTGTCTGTAGCTGCAAGATACGCAAGCGTTATAGCCATTAGTGTTCCACCAATACAATATCCTACGGTATGAATTGAGTTAGGTTTTATATGTTTTTTTATTGCATTAATAGCTGCTAGCGTCCCACTTTTTACATAATCATCAAAACTGTAATCGGCATATTTTTTATCCGGATTAATCCATGAAATCATAAAAACAGTCTTATTTTTTTCTACTAGCCACCTTACCATTGATTTTTGTTCGTTTAAATCTAATACATAGTACTTGTTGATAAATGGTGGAATAATCAAGATAGGTACCTCGTGAACTGTATCTGTACTTGAATTATACTGAATCAGCTCAATAAGATCGTTTTTAAATACAACTTTTCCCGGTGTATTTGCAATATTTTCCCCAACGACAAAAGGGTCATTGTTATTTTGTTTGATTTGAAAATTTCCGACTTGAGACAATTCAAGATCTTCTTGAAAATTTTTCATCCCCTCTAATAAGTTTTCTCCTTTTTTTTCAATTGTTTCTCTTAGTAATTCAGGGTTGGAAAAAATGAAATTTGAAGGAGACAATGCCTCGGTAATTTGCTTGGTATAAAATTTGATTGTTATTCTTGTTTTATCATCAATGTGTTTATTTGAATCTATTACATCATTAATCCACTGCGTATAAATCAAATAAAATTGTTTAATTAAATCAAAAAACGGGTTTGTCTCCCATTCTTGATCTTTAAATCTTCTATCTTTTTTATCTACTTTAACAACTGGTTTTTGGATGTTGTTTCCAGTAAGCTTTTTAATAAAATATTCGTTTAATTGTGTTATATTCTCAAACAAATCTCTTTTATGTTCGAGTAACTCATCGTTATTTTCAGAAGATGATTCAATCCAGTTTTTCATTGCTTTTTGTAAAGCAGTTACAGTTGGACTTAGGCTTTGCCATTCTTGAGAAGTAGTATTATCTGTTTGAAAATGACTGGCAAATGGATTAAATGTGTTGAAAAGTTCTAATGATTTTTCGCAAGATGTCTTATAAAACTCAAAATAGTCATTTAAAACATGCTTAGATTGATCTGACATGAAAGGCCCCTTATTATAAATATAGTATAGATTTAAACTACATGATTTTATTTTATTAATCAAATACTATATTTTGTTTTTTTTATCGGTTATTCTTATATTATATTTCAGTAAATATAACAAAGGGGACCATCTATGAATAAAAGAAAAAAAGTTGCTCTGGTAACAGGCGGCATTTCAGGTATTGGAGAATCCATTTCAGTTTGTTTAAAAAAAAACAACTACAAAGTCATCTCTAATTATCCTCCTGGTCGTCAATCTGATGCTAAACTATTTAAAGAAAAACATGATATTGATGTTATAGAGTTTGATGCTTCTAATTACAATGCAACAAAAACAGCTTTCAATCATATGAGTTCCAAACATGGACAAATAGATATACTCATAAATAATGCGGGAATCACTAGAGATGGGTTCCTTCATAAAATGTCATATCAAGACTGGGAAGATGTCATTAATATCAACTTAAATTCTGTTTTCAATTGTTCCCGAGAGGTTATTGAGTCTATGCGAAAAAATAACTACGGACGGATCATCAATATAAGCTCCGTCAATGCGCTGAAAGGTCAAATTGGGCAAACAAATTATTGCGCCTCAAAAGCTGCGATTATTGGATTTTCTAAGGCACTTGCTCAGGAAAGTGCATCCAAAGGAATAACAGTAAATGTCATTGCTCCAGGCTATGTAGATACAGAGATGACAAAAAAAATTGATCCCGCTATTGTGAGCACTCAAATTTTACCCATGATTCCATTAAATCGATTTGCTTCACCAAGTGAAATATCAAGTTTGGTTTTGTATTTAGTCAGTGATGATGCAAGTTATATGACAGGGCAAACCATTAGTATTAATGGTGGACTGGTGATGTAATCTCTTTATTGATCTTACACCCCAGATTGCTATACTAGGCAATATGAACCAAAATTATAACATTTCATTTGAGTTTATTATCTTAGAAAAGAATCAACTCTTTTTAAATATTAAGTTTAACTATAATAATAATGACATAGCTCTTTCTTTAGCCCAGCTCATGCAATTTCTTTATGAACATGAAAATAATTTAGAAAAATCTTTAAATGACTTTTTATTTTCAATAACTAAATTAGTCAAGAAATTTAAACAGCAGACCTCTCTACTATATGGAATTATAGACGATGAAGATATGGGACTTTTTTTCTACTATGCACGGAAATTTAATATCGTCTTACATTGGAAAAATAATGACATACTTAAAGAGTGTAGTTATGATGGCACAGTCCCCATCACTGTTTTAGTTAATCAAAAAGGACATGGAATTGACTGTTCTTTGGCAATTGATTCCTCTGAAGTTATTTTAAATCATGATTTCTTAATATTTAGATGTGATCAAGCTGTTTATTTATTTATTGATGGCGTTATTAAACATATCACCAGAGATTTTGAAGACTTTATTCTTGAATGCAGTGATGAAACATCCAAACAATTTAAAAGTACGGTTGATCTTAACTTCTTTTTAAAATCTATATATGAACCAAACAAGAAGACTATTCATTGGCAAATAAGAGTCAACATTCAAGATTTGCTTCCCAAAGAAGTTTTACCTATTCCTGTTTTAACTTTAAATTATGATGAAAAAATTCTAACGCCTACCCTTTCTTATCGCTATGATTCCGAAATTATTGATACGTCTTTTTCTGAATCTGAAATATTAAATCGTGTCACTGGAGAAAAGATGACAAGGCAACTTGAACTTGAAGGGATCTTTCAGCAAGATTTAATGTCACTTTTTGATGAGTTCAATATTCCTTTTTTGCTATCCAATCCTGGAGATATTGCCATATTTTTAACAAAAATTGTAGAAACTCTCAAAACGAGAGATTGGGATATCATTTCTCATATATCAGAATTTAATGTTGAATCAGATCCTGTTACATTAGAATTTAATATTCAAAGTTCTGGACAAGATTGGTTTAGTTTTGATCCAAATTGTTCAATTGCTGACCAAAAACTGCCACTGCATGAAATTGCAAGGCTAATGGTTGAAAATCAAGGCTATGTAAAAACAAAAAAAGGATTTGTTAAACTTTCAAAAAAATCACAAGATGATGTTTCTTTACTTGCTAAAATGGGTGCATTTAAAGTTGGAAAATCGTTTGATAAAAAAGAAATAAGTGTCCTTGCTCATGCATCTAATCTAACCTCGAAAACTGATGATACCTTAAGCTTAATCAAGCGCGCAAAAGGGTTTAATAAACAAGATGATCTAGACTTAAGTCAACTTAACGGTACGTTACGCCATTATCAGGAATATGGCGTTCACTGGATGAACTTTTTATCTTTTATGGGATCTGGTGGCATTTTAGCTGACGATATGGGTCTTGGAAAAACAGTTCAAACACTTGCTTTTTCAACACAACTTCAATCTACTGATCCGGTTTTAGTGATATGCCCTACAACAGTAACTTATAATTGGAGTAAGGAGATTGAAAAATTTTTACCATCTCAAAGTGTTCTTGTCTATGCTGGAAGTCAAAGGCATAAACAACTAGAAAACTTACTGCATGTAAACTTTATTGTTGTCTCTTATGGCATTTTAAAAAATGACCTTGAATGGCTTAAAAGCATTCAATTTAAAGCTATTTTTGTAGATGAAGCTCAATATATGAAAAATCATCAATCTCTTATATCCAAAGCCATCAAACAACTGCAATCTCCATTCAAATTGGCCATTACAGGAACACCAATTGAAAATCATCTACTAGATATTTGGAATCTATTTGATTTTGTAATGCCTGATTATTTAGGAAGTAAAAAGCAATTTGAATTGGCTCTTGAGGGTGGTAGCAAAGAGGTTATCAAAGCCAAAATGAAACCCTTTATTTTGCGACGAGAAAAAAAAGAAGTTTTAGATAGTCTTCCAGAAAAAACAGAAGTTGTCATCAAGTGTCCTTTATCTGATGCACAAATGCAACTATATAAAACGGTTCTAGCTGCAACAAAACAAGGAATTTTACAGTCTAAGCAACAGAAAAACAAACTTCATATGCTTACTGCATTATTAAAACTTAGACAAGTGTGCACTCACCCTGAATTAATTGAAGAATGTAAAGGCTCTGGAGTTGGTTCTGCAAAATTTGATATTATTAAAGAAAAATGTAGAGCTTTAATTGATGAAAATCATAAAGTAGTCTTATTTAGTCAGTTTACATCAATGCTTGATATCATTCAAAGATGGTTAATGGAAGAAGAAATTGCTTTTGAACGAATTGATGGAGCTGTAACAGGTAAACATAGAATTGATGCCGTTGATCGTTTTCAAGAATCAAAAAAACCTACTATTTTCTTAATTTCATTAAAAGCAGGTGGTGTTGGCATTAATTTAACGGCTGCTGATTATGTTATTCATGTTGACCCTTGGTGGAATCCTGCTATTGAATCGCAAGCAACAGATCGAGTTCATCGGATGGGGCAAAAGAATAAAGTTATTGTTTATAAATTAATTTCAGAAGATACAATTGAAGAAAAAATTCAAATTCTTCAAGATGAAAAAAGACAACTATTAACAGAAATAGTTGATATAGAGGACATGGAATCGTCTTCAATTAATTACGATAAAATCAACGAACTCATACTTGCATAATAGTTTAAAAATAATTTAAAATTTTGTGCAATTTTTTAAAATTAATTTCGATAACTATAATGTAGGCGTATAATTTTATGTTTACACAGAACCGGATTGTGTTGAAAGTTCCCCCCCTTACTTTCAACTAATCCGGTTTTTTGATTAAATTTGAACGACTTCTTTTAGATCTGATACTTCTTCTCTTAATCTACTTTCTATACCCATTTTTAATGTCATAATTGATGATGGACAATTACTGCAAGCTCCTTGCAATTTTAATGTTAATATTCCAGATTCATAACTTATAAATTCACAGTCTCCTCCATCCATTCCGATAGCAGGACGAATTTCGTTATTTAGAATTTCTTTAATTTTTTTAACGGCTTCACTTTCATCTTTACTAATCATTAGTGATTCTTTTAATAATGTTTCATCATAAATTTTTTCTTCAGAGGATACCTTTTCTTTTATTAATTCACTAACCGGTTCAAGTATTGTATCCCACCCTGCTTCGTCTTCTTTAGTAATGGAAATAAAGTTTGTTCCAATCATCACTCCTGTTATTCCATCAACATCAAAAATTGCTTTTGGTAGAGGTGATGTTGCTGCTTTTTCAGCTGATGTAAAATCAATGCTTCCCTTTTCAAAAAAATTATTTTCAACCAAAAATTTTATTGTATTTGGATTTGGTGTTGGCATTGCTGTCAATTTTATTTCTTTACTCATATATTTAACTCCTTTACTCTGTTGAAATTTTATTTGAATCAGACTTATTTTCCAAGGCATCTTCTAATGCTCTCCACACTAACGCAGCGCATTTTACCCTGATAGGATAGTCTTTTATTCCTTCGAAAACAGATAGTTTTCCTAAATCTTTTATATTATCTTTATCAAGTGTTAGTAACTCGATAAAATTATCTTTAATTGTTTTAACTTCAGATAACGGCAATCCAATTAGTTTTTCTGTCATCATTGATCCACTTGCTTTTGATATAGCACAGCCATCTCCTATAAACCCAATATCTTTGATGCAATTGTTTTCAACAACAATCATAACTTTATAATCATCACCACAAAGAGGGTTATGTCCGTGCGAATAATGAGAACAAGGATCTACTTCTTTAAAATTTCTGGGATTCTTATTATGATCAAGAATCATTTGCTCGTATAGTTGTTTTAGTCGACTCATTTGAAAAACTCTTTTACTTTTTTTAGAGATGCAATAAATTGGTCTATTTCTTGATGCGTGTTATAAAAACTAAATGAAGCTCTTACAGTTGCTGGAACGTTATAAAATGCCATTAATGGTTGAGCACAGTGATGTCCGACTCTTACAGCAATTCCATCATTATCTAAAAATTGACCGATATCATGAGGATGAACACCTTTTAATGTAAACGATATTATTGCTGCTTTTTCTCTGGATTCTCCAATAATAGTTATATCATCTATTTTTTTTAATTCTGTTGTAGCATAATCAAGTAGACTTTTTTCATACTCACTTATTTCTTTAAAATCTATTCCATTTAAATAGTCTATACATTTTCCTAAGCCTATTATTTCAACAATGGGTGGGGTCCCAGCTTCAAATTTTTCAGGTGGTTTGGTGAATGTAGTTTTCTCAAAAGAAACAAACTCAATCATATCTCCACCAAATTGATAAGGTGGCATACGATCTAGCAAATCATATTTCCCATAAAGAACACCTATTCCAGTAGGTCCATACATTTTATGTCCAGAAAATGTATAAAAATCACAATCCAAATCTTGTACATCAATATCTTGGTGTGCAATTGCTTGGGCTCCGTCGATTAATATAACGGCATTACTATTTGTTCTGATGGTTTTAATTAGCTCTTTTACAGGATTGACAGTTCCCAAGACATTAGAGATATGTGTAAAAGCAACAATTTTTGTTTTAGCGTTACATCTTTTTTCAAATTCTTCTAAATTAAGTTCACCTTTTTTTGAAATAGGAATAACAACAAGATTAGCCTTTTTTTCGTTACATAATTCTTGCCATGGAACAATATTGGCGTGATGTTCCATTTGAGTCACAATAATGTCGTCATCTTCTGTAAGATGCTGTCGACCATATGTACTCGCAACAAGATTAATACTTTCCGTTGTTCCTTTAGTGAAAATTATTTCGCGATGTGATTTTGCCTTAATAAATTGTTTAATTTTTTCTCTAATCTCATCACACCGTTGAGTAGCTTTTTGACTTAAACCATAAATACCTCTGTGTACTGTTGCATTTTCTTCTTCCAGAAACTGCTTCATTTCATTAATGACCTGAATGGGTTTTTGAGTTGTGGCTGTATTATCTAAATAAACGTCACTATTTTTTGATATTAGAGGAAAATCATTTCTTAGTTTTAATATATTATTTGACATTAGTTTTTATAAAAGACTCGATATGATTCTTTAATCGGTCTAACGTCATTTTTCTTATTTCAGCAGATTGAATTGAATCGATAATATCTTTTGCAAATCCATATATTAAAATAGACTTAGATTCTTTTTCTGACATCCCTCTACTCTTTAAATAAAAAATTTCTTCATCGTTTAATTGACCAATCGTACATCCATGAGAACACTCAACATCATCTGCATCAATTATTAATTTAGGTCTTGATAAGGCTCTTGCTTTATCAGACAAAACTAAATTTTGATTTAATTGATTGGAAATTGTTTTATGAGATCCTTTTTTTACATTAACCAATCCAGAAAATTCAGATTTAGCTTCGTCAGTTAAAATATTTTTAAAAACTTGATCCCCAAATGTGTTGGTAACATAATGCGTCATTGCAAGATGATGACTATATATTTTATTTTTATTTATTAATCCTAAGCCTTTCAAATTTATTGTTGAATCCTCTCCAAGAACATTAATTTCTGTATCATGACGGGTTAAATCTCCATCTGAAGCAAGAATAACAGAATTAGTTTTGGATTGTTTTTCAATATCAAAAATAGTTGTTAAAAAACGATTGTTGTTTCCAGATATTTGTATTTGAACAAGCTCTAGATTTGAATTTTCTTTACAGAATACCTCTACAAATGTATTAACTACAATCTGATCTTTTACATCATTTATATGTCTTAAAAGAATTGAAGCCTCTACATTCTTATGGCAATAAATGAATAATCTTGGAGATATAACACCAAAATTATCACTTGTTTTTTGAATGCAATCAATTGTTATTGTTTTTTTTTGAGATTCTTTTATTTCAATAAAAATTATATTTTGAAAAAATGCAGAATTAAGCAATGAAAGAGAATTTGTCGACACACCACGTTTGATCTTTATATAGTCTGGAATAGTTTCATTAACATCGTAAACTGTAATATTTGGGTTAAGACTTGTGTATTTATAACCATTAAAAATGGTAATATCAGCCTCATCACTTTTCTTAGAGTCTGTATCATTAAAACTCTTGAGCGGATTTTGAAACGAATGTCTTAAATTTTCAGGCTGAAAATACAACCAGTTCTCATCTTTTTTTGGAAAATCATTAATCATAAATTCTGATAAAGCTTGCTGTTGAAAAGCTTTTAGTTTTTCAATTGAATTAATAGATTTTTCTTCTAATGTAAAAACGGCTTCTTTATTATTCATGATGTTAATTTTCTAACCAATCATACCCTTTTTCTTCAAGTTCTAAAGCAAGATTTTTATCTCCAGTTTTCACAATCTTGCCATCGATTAAAACGTGAACAAAATCTGGCTTGATATAGTTTAATAAACGTTGATAGTGTGTAATTACAATTGTTATTTTGTCTTTATTATGAAATGCATTGACTGCATCTGAAACATCTTTAAGGGCATCAATATCTAATCCGGAATCTGTTTCATCAAGCACAGCAACATCAGGATTTAAAACTAATAACTGTAAAATTTCATTTCTCTTTTTTTCTCCACCTGAAAACCCTTGATTTACATTTCTTTCAGAAAATTTACTCGACATATCTAAAACATTTAATTTTTCTTGAATTAAACTTTCAAAGTCAAATGGATCAATCTCTTTAAGATTTTTATACTTTTGTTTAGCATTATATGCCATTCTTAAAAAGTCAGCATTATTTACACCTGGAATTTCTACCGGATATTGAAATGCAAGAAAAAGGCCTTCATTTGCACGCTCATCAGCATCAAGTTCCATCAATTCTTTTCCATTCAAAAGCACACTTCCTGTAGCTTCCTCAAAATCTGGATGACCAGACATGACTTTAGACAATGTTGATTTTCCCGATCCATTTGGTCCCATGATGGCGTGTATTTCACCTTTTTTACATGACAAATTTAAATTGTTAAGAATATCATTATCTTCTATTGATGCTTTTAAATTTTTTATCTCTAACATGTTCCTCTCCTATCCAACTGTGTTTTCTAGTTTTAAACTTAATAATTGAGTCGCCTCTACAGCAAATTCTGTTGGTAATTTGTTAAATACATCTTTACAGAATCCATTTACTATAGTGGACAAGGCATCTGGTAACGAAATACCTCTTTGCTGACAATAAAATAGTTGATCTTCACTTACTTTAATTGTTGCAGCTTCATGACCCAAGTCAGATGTACTATTTCTTACATCGATGTAAGGGAATGTATTAGCACTGCAGTTAGATCCTATAAGCATAGAATCGCATTGTGTAAAGTTTTCTGCATGTTCTGCAGATTTATTTATTTGCACTAGGCCTCTGTATGTATTTTTGGACTCTCCAACGGATATCCCTTTTGATACGATTGTACTTTTGGTTTTTTTACCAATGTGTATCATTTTAGTTCCAGTGTCTGCTTGTTGATGGTGATTAGTTAGAGCAACTGAATAAAATTCACCTGCAGACTCGTCACCTATTAACATACAACTAGGATATTTCCAAGTGATTGCTGACCCTGTCTCAATTTGTGTCCAAGAAATTTTAGATTTTTTTCCAAGGCATTTACCTCTTTTTGTTACAAAATTATAAATGCCTCCTTTACCTGTTTTTGGGTCTCCAGCATACCAATTTTGCACAGTTGAATACTTAATTTCTGCATTGTCTAAAGCAACTAGTTCTACAACCGCTGCATGAAGTTGATTCGTATCAAACATTGGTGCAGTACAACCTTCTAAGTAACTTACATAACTATTATCTTCACAAATAATTAAAGTACGTTCAAACTGTCCTGTATTTTCTGTATTAATTCTAAAATATGTGGAGAGTTCCATTGGACAAACTGTATTTTTAGGGATGTAAACAAAAGATCCCTCTGTAAAGACAGCTGAATTTAAAGCTGCAAAATAATTGTCAGTAAATGGAACGACAGAACCAAGATATGTTTTTACTAAATCTGGATACTCTTTAACTG
>JAYOLY010000023.1:3752-18550 GCA_038120575.1 Rickettsiales bacterium | reverse complement strand
GCCATAGGGTATCTAATGATTCCTCAAGAACCTGCGGCTGATAAAGTTTAGGATCAATTATATTTGAATTATATTGATAATCTAATTTTTTTTCTTTAATTACAATTTTTTTTGGCTCTTTTTTAATATCAGCTACATGAGCATTATCACCATTAAATTCTTGACGATAATGCTTAATAAACGTTTCAGATTTGGATTTATCTGTTAATTGATTAATCAAATCAAGTCCATGCATTGCATCTTTTGCATAAACAACAACACCATCATACTCTGGCTGAATCTTATGTGTTGTAAAATTTTGAGTTAATGCTGCACCTCCAACTAAAACAGGCATACTCAACCCTGCAGCTTTAAAATCTTTTACAGTTCCAACCATCTGCTGGGCCGATTTTACCAATAAACCTGACATACCTATAATATCTGGACGATGCTCTAAAGCCGCTTCAATCATTTTGTCAGGAGGGCATTTAATCCCCAAATCAATAACCTTGTATCCATTATTAGATAAAATAATATTAACTAAATTTTTTCCAATATCATGAACATCCCCTTTAACAGTTGCCAATAAAATAGTCCCTTTCAAATTAACCTCAGATTTCTCCATTTTAGGCTCTAAATAAGCAACTGCAGCTTTCATTACTTCTGCAGATTGTAAAACTTCCGCAACAATTAATTCATTATCATTAAAAAGCTTGCCAACAATATCCATACCAGCCATCAAAGGAATATTAATCACTTCCAATGGTGTATACTTTTTTAATGCTTCATCCAAACTTTCTATAAGTTGTTCTTTTGTTCCTTCAACAATATTACGTTCTAACCGTTTTTCTACGGATAAAGAAGATAAATCAGTCTCTTTTTTTTCTGTTGATTTTTTACCTCTAAAGTAAGCTGTAAAATTGGCTACAGGATCATTACCATTTTCAGTTCGATACCATAACAAATCATCACAAAGAGCCTTTTCTTCATCAGAAATTTGAGAAAAACGAACTAATTTTTCAGAGTTTACAATAGCCGTATCTAATCCTGCTTTAACACAATGATGTAAAAAAACAGAATTCAACACTTCTCTACCAGCGTTAGGCAATCCAAAAGACACATTAGATATTCCCAACGTGGTTCTAACTTTTGGATATTTTTCTTTAATTAATCGAACACCTTCAATGGTTTCTTTACCTGATCCAAAATAGTTTTCATCCCCTGTTCCACAAGGAAAAACCAATGGATCAAAGATAATATCTTCTTCTAAAATTCCATATTTTTGAGTTAATAATTCATAGGAATGAGTCGCCACATCAAGCTTTGCCTGAGCTGTAACTGCCATCTCACCCTCAATACAACCAACAACAACACTGGCCCCATATTTTTTTACAATCGGTAATAGATCCTCAAAAGACTTTTCACCTTCTTCCAAATTCACCGAATTTAAAACACATTTTCCTTGAGTCAATTTAAACGCTTCCTCAACAACTTCAGGAACCTGAGAATCTATCATCAAAGGAGCTTTGGTTATTTTAGTTACTTTATTCAAAAATTGAATCATATCTTTTGTTTCATCTCGATCGGGATTAGACAAACAAACATCAATAATATGAGCACCTGCTTTCACTTGCTTACGAGCAATTTCTGCGGCTTCCTCAAACTGCTCAGCTTCAATCATTTCCTTAAATTTTCTTGATCCAATCACATTGGTACGTTCACCTACAATGTAAGGGCCATCTCCGTCATCCATGACCAACGTTTCAATACCTGAAATTCGAGACGATTTTAACGTAGATAATTGACGTGTAGAATAATCCCGAGATCGTGTAAAAAGTTCTGAAATATGATCTGCAGTTGTACCACAACAACCGCCAATCAAATTCACCCACCCTTCTTTCATAAAGGATTCTAAAATATCTGCCAACATCATTGGAGATTCAGGATAAACACCCTCTTCATCAGGTATTCCAGCATTAGGAACAACAGAAACTGGAAATTTAGAAATTTGAGACAACGTTCGAATATGATCTCTCATAAACTCTGGTCCTGTTGCACAATTCAAACCAATATATAGCGGATTCATATGTTCAACAGATGTGTAAAATGCTTCAACAGCCTGCCCTGCCAACATTGTTCCCATTGTTTCAATAGTACCTGAAATTGCAATTGGAATTGTCTTAGAACACTCATCAAATGCTTTTAAAATGCCAATGTAAGCAGCTTTTAAGTTTAAAGTGTCTAGTGCCGTTTCAAGTAATAAAAAATCAGCCCCTGCATCAATTAATGCTTTGGCTTGTTCATAAAAAGAAAACGATAAGTGATCAAAACTTATCCCCCCAGTTACAGATAACGCTTTGGTTGTTGGACCCATCGCACCTGCAACAAAACGAGGTTTTTCGTCTGTTGAATAATTATCACAAGCAGCTCGAGCTAACTGAACTGCTTTGGTATTAATGTCATAAACTTTATCTTCAAGACCATATTCACCCAATACAAAATTAGTCCCTCCAAATGTATTGGTTTCAACAATATCTGCGCCAGCAGCTAAATACGTTTCATGAATATCTTGAATAATATCTGGTTTTGTTAAAACTAAATATTCATTACATCCATCATACTCATCACCACCAAAATCTGCTGCAGTAAGATGCCTTTCTTGTAAAGCTGTGCCCATCGCACCATCTAAAATGACAATTTTTTGCTGAAATAAATGTTTTAATTGCTCGCTCATTGTAGTGCATAGTATAGATTATTTAATAAAAAAACCCCAGTTCTTCAATATTATTATTCATTGATTGACTGTAAATCGTTAAAAAACTAAAATTGTGATAATCATTAAGGTAGGGAAATAGAGTGAAAACCTCAGCTGACCCGCAACCGTAAAATTGAACCATCAATGTAGTCGGAATGCCTGCGTAAATGACTTAACTATATCCTTTCACTTCGTGGATTAAGATATAAAGGAGACCATAAATGAAAAAAAAACACCTTAACTGTGTGCTAATAATTGCATGTATTTTTGTAATCAACTCAACAAAAATATCAACTTTCGCAAATGAAAAAACAATATTTTAAGTGAATGATCTTGATGAACTTGGTGCGTCAACGATTCAAGAATATTTAATTTTATTAAAACAACTCAATAGCGACTCCATAGATGCAACGTCAACAAAAACGATTCAATATAACGGTCAAAACTACATCACTGACGATATCTCAAAATTAAATACTTTTTTACAATCATTACCATTAAATCAGATAGATCAAATTGAACTTATCAAAGACAACAACGAGATCAAATATCACCTATCAAAATCATTAACAAAAAATGGAATCAAGGCACTCTTTAGTTTTTCAATCATTGAAGAAATAAATTCAAAAAACAAATTAAACCCAAATGTTTCAACTCCAATAAAAACGTCCATTGACTCCAATCAACTTGGAAATAATATTAAAACTATTTCAGCAGAAGAACTTGAAATATTAGGAATCAATTCAGTTGATGAAGCCTTAAAACTCGTATCAAATCTAAGATTCAACAATGTAGGCGGACTCAAAACTATATTTTTGAGAGGATTTTCAAATGGCAACACAAAAATACTTTATAACGGAATAGATTTAAAAGATGCTATTTCAATTGATGGTTCTCCAAACTTTGATTTTATTCCTATAGAAGATATCAATCAAATTGAGATAATAGCAGGATCAAACTCTATTTTTCATGGATCAGGCTCTACAGCAGGAATAATAAATATTATTACAAAATCACATTCAAATTCAAATTATTTCAATACAAAACTAAGTTCTCAACAATACTATAACACCATAAAATCTCAGTTTAATCTGGGAAATACAAACATATATCTTATAGGAAACCAAGCACACAATAATAGCATATCAACTTTTACAAATACATCGGAAACAGATTTATATTCCAAACAGACGTTAACGATTGGATTTAACAAACCAAATCCAACATCAAAACTAACAGGACTACTCACTTTTATAGAAGGAAAACAAGAACTTGATTCTGAAGTATACGACCAAAACTGGCAAGTTTCTTATATCGATGACCCAGACTATTACACAAAATCAAGTCAAAAACTCGCCAAATTATCTTATTTTTTCAATGTTAATCAACACATCAAAGCAAGTATTCAGTGGGGAGCTAACCATATTAATAGACACTATAATAATGTTGTCGACAGCTCTAATAACAATACAACAGACGCTCGTTATGAAGGAACAACACAAACTATTGAGTTCAATACACACACTCAATTATCTTCAAACCAACACCTTTCATTTGGTTCAGAATTAAGATACGAAAATGGTCTATCTTCAGGAACATGGTCAGGATCAACTATAACCTTTCCACAACAATCTCAATCGTCAATAGGAGTCTATACTCATTACTTAAACACAAACAAATGGCTATCAACTGAAACAGGGCTACGACTAGAAAATTATTCAAAATCAACAAACAGATCAACTATATCCTCGTATCATTTATCATTATTTCGAGACCTTCCATTTATCAATACCCAACTTAAAACAACTATAAAATCTGGATTTAAGCTTCCTACTATCTATCAACGCTATGAACCATCATATGGAAATTCTAATCTTAATGTCGAAACATCTGAGACAAAAGAAATAACTGTAACAAAAGTAGTAAAAAACATTAAGATGAGCACCACATTATTTGAATCAACACTTTATGATCAAATCAGTTGGGCTCAAAACAAATATATCAATCAACATAAAACACAATTTACAGGTACAGAATATAGTATTGATTGTCGTGATCTCAATTTTATTTCGTTTCTAAAAATTGATTATACACAGTTTAACTCTACATTTAACAAAATTCCTGACTATAAAGCTGTCGTTTCAATCGGAACATCGTTAAATAAATGGAAATATGGATTAAGTATCTATTCTATTGGGAAAACCACTCTTCCTGCCTATTCTTACACTGATTTAAATATAAACTATGATTTTAACGACACACAACACGTATTCACCAAAATTCATAATCTATTAAACACCAAATATGAAACTGTTTCAGGATACAATGAAGCAGGTTTCACTCTATTTGTAGGCATGAAACAAACATTTTAAATTTAAAAAAAATCAGATAAGATTATGAACATGAATCGTGAAAAAACTATTCTTTTAAGTCTAACAATTTGTATGGTGCTATTATTTAGATGGCTTCCCCACCCTCCTAATTTCACACCCATTATTGGTTTAAGCATCATGTCAGCCACACTGTTTAAATCAAAAAAATCACACTTTTTATTTCCATTGCTATTAATGCTTATAACTGATGTCTTTATTGGTTTTCACGCCTTAATGCCCTTTGTGTATGGAGCAATTCTAGTGACGACCGCTACAGGTTATATATTAAAAAATCATACTCACATAACGACTGCTATTGGCTGTAGTTTATTAAGTTCTATAATTTTCTTTTTAATTAGTAACATTGGTGTGTGGATAACAGGAACTCTTTATGCTAAGTCTATGGCAGGCTTAGTTCAGTGTTTTATAGCAGCTATTCCCTTTTTCCATAACACAGTCCTCAGCACTGTACTTTTTGTTGGTGTCATAGTGGGTATATATAAACTTTTAAAACAAACAAATCAAACACTATCTAGCACTATATAAAAAAAATACCCCATAACATTATGGGGTATCTCTACACATAAAAAAATTATTAAATCTAATACCTATAATGTTCTGGTTTATAGGGTCCTTTAACAGGAACATTGATATAATCAGCTTGTTCTTGAGACAATGTTGTTAGAGATACATTTAATTTATCTAAATGTAATCTTGCAACTTCTTCATCCAACTCTTTTGGTAATCGGTACACACCAATATCATAGTTATTTTTAGCTAACTCAATTTGAGCTAAAACTTGGTTTGTAAAAGATGTCGACATAACAAAAGAAGAATGACCAGTTGCACAGCCTAAATTAACTAAACGACCTTCAGCAAGCAAAATAATGCGATGTCCATCTGAAAATGTGTAAACATCTACCTGCGGCTTGATATTTGTTCGTTCACAAACAGCTAAAGATTCAACTTGAATTTCATTGTCAAAATGTCCAATATTACAAACAATGGCTTGGTCTTTCATCTTTTCCATATGTTCAAATCTAATAACATCTTTGTTTCCCGTAGTTGTAACAAAAATATCACCTTCAGAAACAACCTCTTCTAATGTTCGAACTTCAAAACCTTCCATAGCAGCTTGTAATGCACATATTGGATCAATTTCAGTTACTACAACACGCGCTCCAAAACCCTTTAAAGAAAAAGCTGACCCTTTTCCAACATCACCATAACCGCAAACAACAACAACTTTTCCAGCTACCATCACATCAGTGGCACGTTTAATTCCATCAGCCAACGATTCTCTACATCCATACAAATTATCAAACTTTGCTTTAGTTACAGAATCATTCACATTTATTGCTGGAAATAACAATTTACCTTGTTCATGAATTTGAATCAATCGATGAACGCCAGTTGTTGTTTCTTCTGAAACACCCTTAACATTAGCAATAATGTTTTCCCACTTTCCTGGATGCTTTGCAATATCATCTTTTAGTGTCTGATGCATGACAGCCTCTTCACCTTTAGATGACATCTGAAAGGAATCTCCCTGTTCTAGCATCTTTTTGGCTTCATGAATAATTAACGTAGCATCTCCGCCATCATCTACAATATAATCTGGTCCTGATCCATCAGGAAAAGATAAACAAGCAATCGTACAATCCCAATATTCTTGAAGAGTTTCACCCTTCCAAGCAAAAACAGGTGTTCCTGATTGAACAATAGCAGCGGCGGCATGATCTTGCGTTGAAAAAATATTACACGATGCCCATCTTACATCGGCACCAAGTGCAACAAGCGTTTCAATTAAAATGGCAGTTTGGATAGTCATATGCAAAGAACCTGTAATTTTAAGACCTTTAAGTGGCTTAGAATCGCCATACTTATCTCTTAATGCCATTAAACCTGGCATTTCTTTTTCAGAAATAGTAATTTCTTTTCGTCCAAAATCTGCTAAAGATATATCTTTAATTTTAAAATCTGTGGCTTGCATAACACTCTCCATAACTAACTCCTATAACTATTTAAATTGTAAAAATTTTACACTTTTATGACAAAAAATTCAATTTGATTAAGATTAATTATAACCAGAAGGATTCTGTTGTTGCCAACGCCAACTATCAGAACACATTCGAGCTAAATCATACTCGGCTTTCCAGCCTAACTTGGAAAGTGCCAATTCACAGCTTGCATAACAAGAAGCCACATCTCCTGCTCGGCGCTCTTTAATTTGATATGGAATATGTTTCCCTGAAGCCTCTTCAAATGAACTCAAAACATCCAAAACGCTATAACCTATACCCGTTCCTAAATTTATAGACTCACAACCGAATAAATTTAGATTCTTCAACGCACACAGGTGGCCTCTAGCCAAATCAACCACATGAATATAATCTCGAACACCCGTTCCATCAGCCGTATCATAATCGTTACCAAACACAACTAACTCCTTCAATTTCCCAACTGCAACTTGAGTAATAAAAGGCATCAAATTATTTGGAATACCGTTTGGATCTTCTCCAATCAAACCACTTTCATGAGCGCCAACAGGATTAAAATATCTCAACAACACAATCTGCCAACTCCTATCAGCTTGATAAACAGCACGGCACATATTTTCTATTACCCACTTTGTATATCCATAAGGATTATTTGGCTTACACGAATGAGTTTCAGTTAAGGGCAATTGTTCTGGAATACCATAAACAGTTGCAGATGAACTAAACACGAAAGACTTAATGTTGAGTTTTTGCATCACTTGCAACAAGCATAACGTTCCAAAAACATTATGTTCATAGTATTTTAAGGGCTCCAAAACAGATTCTCCAACAGCTTTTAACCCAGCAAAATGAATGACAGCATCACATCCAGCAATAGCCTGTTCAAGCATTTTCTTGTTACGAATATCGCCTTCAATAAAACGAATCGATTTGCCCGTAATTGTCTGAACTCGCTTAATAGACTCCTTGCTTGAATTCATTAAATTATCGTAAACAACTAAATCATACCCAGCATGAAGCAATTCAACACAAGTATGAGACCCAATATAACCCGCTCCACCTGTTACAAAAATAGTTTGAATTGTCATAAGATTTAAATTATATCATATCAACAAAACGACACACCAAAGATTATTGAATTAAAATAAAAAAATAAGCTAATATAACAGTCGTAATCAAAAAAAAAGGACAACACATGACAACATCAGACGAAACGATTCGACCATGGGGACATTACGACATACTACTTGATAGCCCAGAATGCAAAGTCAAAAAAATTGTAGTTAAGCCAGGTCAACGTTTAAGTTATCAATATCATTTTAAACGAGAGGAACACTGGACTATAGTTAAAGGAGAAGCAACCATCACACTCAACGACAACGATATTGTTGTTAAAGCAGGTGAACATATTCATATTCCACTACAAGCCAAGCATCGCATTGCAAACAATACAGACAAAGAAATAATTTTCATAGAAGTTCAATATGGGTCATATTTTGGCGAAGATGACATTGTTCGAGTAGAAGACGATTATAAGCGAACCTAAAGTTTAGCCTATACAAAACAACTTACATTAGACTATCATTTAAGGATGAATTTAACAGAAAATCATACCAATCAAGATGATGAAATTGATTTAGTTGAAGTCTTTAAAACGATTTGGGATGGTAAAAAAACAATAGCTTTAATAACATCAATAATTGTTCTAATCTCGCTAGTTATATCGATTAACTCAACTAAATATTACAAATCTAACACCACATTTCATATCAATGAAGAAAATAATGCTAATGGATTAGCTGGATATGCTGGAATGCTTGGAATAAATACAAATTCAAATTTAAATAATATCGTCAATAGCCTATTAAAAAGTAATAAAATCAAAGAAGAAACAGCTAAAAAATTTCAATATACACTGAAAAATAAAATAGAAAATGCCATTTCCAAAAACAAATTAAATAATACACCTGAACATATTATTGCGTTCACAATAAATCAACTGAAACTCAAACAAAATATTTCTATTTCAAACACCAAAGAAGGATTAATAAAGTTATCTTATTTATCCAACTCTCCAGAATTATCTCAAAACATATTGAATTACTATTTAAAATTATTAGAAGAATTTAATACAAAACTAGAAATTTCAGCAGAAAAAAATTTTCTTACAATTATTGATTCCCCAAATAAAGCTCTTGAACATTTCAAACCTAATCTCAAATTAAACATAGTATTAGCTTTCTTATTTGGGCTAGGATTATCTTCTGTTTATGTTTTAATTAAACATAGTTTTAATAACAAAAATTAAAACTGATTTAATACATCAACAACATAGCTTAATTGAGATTCAGTCAATTCAGGATAAATAGGAATAGATAAAACCTCATTTGCAGCTTTTTCCGATTCAGGACAATCACCTTCTTGATATCCAAGATCTTTAAAACATTCTTGAAGATGTAATGGAACTGGATAATAAATCATATTTCCAATTGTAAACTCATTTAAATGGTGTTGAAGCTTATCTCTATCTTGAACTCGTAAAGTATACTGATTATAAATCATTCTTGATTGTGACCCCAAAGCTGATCCAATCACTGGTTTTATAAACTTATCAGATAAATGTTGATCATAAAACTTAGCATTTTTTTGTCTTCCTTCGTGCTGTTTTTCTAAAAGAGGTAGTTTCACTAACAAAATAGCAGCTTGAACAGGATCTAATCTAAAATTACCACCAACAACACGATGATAATATTTAGGTTTCGAACCATGTACTCGCATAACACGACATTTTTCTGCTAAATCATCATCATTGGTAGTAATGATGCCCCCATCTCCACAAGCACCTAAATTCTTGCTTGGAAAAAAAGAAAAACAACCTAAATCCCCAACACTCCCGGCTCTTTTGCCTTTATATTCAGCTCCAATAGCTTGAGCACCATCTTCAATAACAGCAAGATTATACTTCTTTGCAATAGCCATTAATGGATCCATATCAGCCATTTGTCCAAATAAATGTACAGGCATTATAGCCTTTGTTCGCTCTGTAATTGCAGACTCAATTAAATCAATATTGATGTTAAATGTAATAGGATCAATATCGACAAACACAGGCGTTGCACCCAATCTTGCAATAGATCCTCCCGTTGCAAAAAAAGTAAAAGGAGTCGTAATAACCTCATCACCCTGAGAAATACCAAGTGCCATTAATGACAACACCAAAGCATCTGTTCCAGATGATACGCCAATAGCATGCTTAGTTTGACAATAATCTGCTATTTGTTTCTCTAATTCTAAAACTTTTGGCCCCATAATAAACTGTTTAGAATCAAACACCTCTTTAAAAGCAGAGAAAACAGCATCTTCAATGCCTTCATATTGAGCATTCAAATCTAATAATGATATCTTTTGTTTGATAATTGTTTCTGTCATATGTTTATCCTTAATTTATATCTCAAAAACTAAATTTTTATCCAGTTTATATAAAACATTACTCTTTGTACATCTAAAAACTGACTCATTAGAAAAATCCATTTTTTGGCCAGCTTCAGACATCCACCCGATTTGTTTTGCTGGATTTCCCACCATAATTGCAAAATCTGGAACATCTTTTGTAACTACTGAACCTGCTCCAATTAAACAAAACCGCCCCAATGTAATTCCACAAACTATGGTTGCATTCGCTCCAATTGACGCCCCTTCTTTAACTAATGTTTTTAAATATAAATGAGATTCTGCCTGAGGATACTTTGATCGAGGAACCATAATGTTTGTAAAAACCATAGATGGACCACAAAAAACATAATCTTCTAATTCTACTCCTTCGTAAACAGAAACATTATTTTGAATTTTACATTGTTTTCCAATCTTAACATTTGCACCAATATTGACACTTTGACCCAGTATACAACCATCACCTATCTCAGCATGTTTTTGAATACTACTGAATTGCCAAACTTTAACATTATCAGAAATTTTAGCTGTATCATCACAAATAACTGTTGGGTGTAAAAATGAAGTTTTAATTGACATATGTAATAGATTCTAACGATGTTTGTGCTTTTTCTAACAATTCTAGAACATCTAGCCCTTGCTTTCCACTGATTTTATTATTTACTTCTATGCCTTTGATGCAATTCATAAAATGCTCATATTCTGAAGTTAAAGGCTGAGATTGTTCATATAAAATGCTCTCTGTTGCACCGTCACGTTTAACTGGCTCTCCTTGAATAAAATCAATGCCTTTTTCATAATACAGCAACTCTTTTTTAGGGTTCGAATCTTCATAAGATAACATTCCCTTTGATCCAACCACAACAAAGCGATGCTCTTTAAATGGATGTAACCAACTGACAAATATATGACCTTTAATATTTTGTGGATATTCAATTGTTGTTAACGTTGTGTCATGAATATGTGGCTGAAGAAATGCTCCTCCAGTAGCTTGCACAGAGACAGGGTGACTATTTGTTAAAAATTGAAAAATTGAAAAATCATGAGGAGCAAAACTCCACAAACTATTTTCTTCTGTACGAACTGTACCCAAATTTAAACGATTAGAATACATATATTGTAATTTTCCAATCTTGCCTTGATCAATAAATTCTTTGATTCTTAAAATAGCTGGATGAAACAATAATAAATGGCCAACCATTAATACAAGTTTGTTTTCTGATGACAAATCGTCTAATTATCTGGCATCTTTAGAATTTAATGTGATCGGTTTTTCAACTAAAACATGCTTTTTTTCTTGAAGTAACTTTTTTGCAATATCAAAATGATATTCAGCAGGAACAACAACACTGTATGCATCATAACGTAATGCACCTTCATCATGTATTGAATTATAAAACGCTACAGAAGGGTAATTTTCTTTGATAAATAATTCAGTATCAGGGTTAGTATCAATTACAGCAGATAAAACACCAAGATTAAATGCGGTTTTTATGTGGTTTTTTCCCCAACGACCTGAGCCAATAATACATATTTTCATGAAGAAATTTTAGCATAAGACTATTAAAAAGTTAATTAATTTTAATTTTTAAGAAATGTACTAAATCTCAATAAAATTATAAACTATAAAAATGTTTAATAAACACTCATTACAAAATAAATTTTTAAGAAACATCTTGGTTGTTCTTTCTGGAACCCTAATGATGCAATTAATTTTATTTTTAAGTTCACCCATTCTGACAAGATTAATTGATCCAACAGTATTTGGAGCATATGGAATATATATAAGCATGATAAGTATTTTATCGGTAATTATTTCAGGAAGATATGAACTTACTATTATGATTCCAAAAACAAATAGAACGGCTAACTTTATTATTGTTCTTAGTTTACTCATCAGTGTAGTCGTCTCTTTTATTTTATTGATATTGTTTATACTCATAAAATTATTCGTATTTAACAATATAACGACGTATAACCTTCATGACATTTTTTTTCTTTTACCTATTCATGTCTTAATTCAACAATACAACGTCATTTTTAATTACTCCCTAAATAGATCCCAGCAATTTAAGGTCATTTCTAAAAACAAAATTTTAAAAGGTTCAACCATTACTCTTGCAACTATTCTTTTAGCATTAACCAAACTCAATGATTTGAGTCTAATTTTAGGAATGCTAATAGGTGATTTTATCACTCTATTGTACTTGGGCTATCATAATAAACAGTTATTAAATAAATATTATTATCAAAATCCAAAAAAATTATTTTATTGCCTAAAAAGATTTAAAAAATTTCCTTTGTACTTAACGCCTGGAAGTATTTTAAATACATTAGCTTCAAACAGCCCTATATTCATCATCACTAGATTATATGGATTGGAATTCGCAGGTTATTTTTCATTTGCAAATAGAATCATAGGTTCCCCATTTTCTTTAATAGCCCAATCAACTGCAGATGTATTTAGACAAAAAGCAGCGGATGACTATTTAAAAAAAGGGAATTGTAGACCATTATTTTTAAAAACTTGTAGCAATTTATTTGCTATTTTTTTTATCCCCATGATTATACTGCTAATTTTTGCACCCAATATTTTTAGTTTTATTTTTGGGATTGAATGGGAAATATCTGGAAAAATTGTACAAATCATGTCTTTAATGCTTTTAATTCAATTCTCTTTATCTCCATTATCAAGTATAGTTATTCAAATTAGTGAACGGCTTGATATCGATATTATTTGGCAAATAGTTTTATTCATTTGCATCATTGCATCACTAGTTACAGGCTATTTATTATTTGATAATATATTTTATAGCATTGGACTTTATGCAATATCTTACTCTATAATGTATATAGCCAGTTTTATTGCAGCAACTTATTATTCAAAAAATTAAATGTTTAAGTTAAAATCAATAATTAAAAAAATATTTTTTTTTATACAAAAGCCCAGAGTTTTTAAAGTTAGACATAAAAACAAAACCATATTTTTAAGCACAACTTCTGACATTTCTCACATTGATAAAATAGAATTTGGTAATAATGTATTTATATGGCATTATTCTATTCTTGATGGATATAACAATATTTCCATAGGAGAAGGATGTCAAATTGGAACAAGAGTTGGACTATTTACACATAGCTCTCATCATTCAATTAGGTTATATAATACTGACTATCATAATATAAATTTTTACAATCATAATTCTTCAAGAGTTACTGGACCAATAACTATTGGAAAATATACATTTATAGGAGCAAATTCAATAATAATGCCAAATTCCGTAATTGGTAAAGGATGTATTATATCTGCATTTTCATATGTCCAAGGAGATTTTCCAGAATTTTCTATCATTGCTGGAAACCCTGCTAAAGTAGTTGGAACAGTTAAAAAAATTGATGATAGATTATTAAAAAAATATCCAAATATGAATGATAACTATTTTAAGCATATAATTCAATAATAAAATTAAAAGATTTATAAATTTGACTTATTATTGAAAATAAATTTAATTTATTTTATTATTCGAATCCAATGAAATTAAGTGTTTATGATTACCTAGATAATTATATTAACAAGTCAAATGAAATTGCAATTGGAGATTATCACAACAGTATTAATAAAAACGACTTAAATCATTACATAAACTGTATCTCACACTCTATTCAATCAAAAATAAACTTAAAAAACAAACAAATATCTGTAGCAATTTATTTAAATAGAAATAATTTTTACATTTTATCCATGTTTGCAACATGGAAACTAGGAGGATATTTCATTCCCTTAAACGTATCGTGGCCATATGAAAGAGTAAATTCATTAATAAATCATTGCGATACTGACATTGTTATTTGTCATAAAGATGGAAATTATCAAGAAAAAAACGCACTGTTTATTGAAGATATTGACTTCAAATCAAACCCGCCACACATTGCTAAATCAGAGTCAAAGCCATCTGATTTATGTTACATAATTTACACGTCCGGATCAACTGGTGAACCCAAAGGCGTAATGATTAGCAATTTATCATTCATAACCTACATTGAATGGACAAAACGATACTTCAAAAATTATAAAGATAACAAAAGATTACTCATTACAGCAGAGCTTACTTTTGATATAACTATGGGGGATATAGCTTTTGCTTTTGCTTTTGGAACTAGTATTTACGTCGCACCTGATCCTAAAAACATCATTTCAACAATAAAAATGATTCAAAATCATAAAATTGATACGTTCTACTC
>JAYOLY010000023.1:0-3742 GCA_038120575.1 Rickettsiales bacterium | reverse complement strand
GTTCTACTCTGTTCCAACAACACACACAATGATTTTTAATTTAGCAAAAAGAAAAAAGTCAATTAATCTATCATCAATAAAATTAATTTTATCTGGAGGCGACTCATTTCCAGTAAATTTAGTCAAAACCATTAAAGAACTTTTACCAAATACTCATTTTTACAATGTTTACGGACCAACAGAGGTAACTATAAACTGCTTTGCATGCCGACTTGATCATATCATTCCACAGCTCGAAAAAGACGGTATTCCAATTGGATATTCTTTTGATTGTATCGACTATGTTCTTGTCAATGAAGAATCTCTAAAAGAAGATCGCAATCAAGGTCTTTTATGTGTAAGCGGTCCCCAAGTAATGCTTGGATATTTTGATGATGAACAACTAACACGAAATAGTTTTATTAAAGATCCAAGGTATCCAAATCAAAATAAATTATTATATAAAACAGGAGATATTGTCAGACAAGACTCATCTAAACTAACTTACATTGTTGGAAGAAATGATGATTTAGTAAAAATACAAGGTTACAGAATAAATCCAAATGAAATTACTAACTTTTTAACAAAACAACCCCTTATTTTAGAAGCATCCACCATTACATATAAATCACCTGATTTATCAGACTCTTTTTTAATAAGCTATATTAGGTCTGAAGGGCAATTGGATGTAGATAAACTTATGAAAATATTAAAAATATCATTTCCATCCTATATGATTCCAAAAGAAATTATTTTACTATCAACTTTTCCATTAAATAATTCAGGAAAAATTAATAAGAAACTATTATTAAAAAAATATATTGAAAAAAAAGATCATGGCTTGTAGTAACACATTAAAAGAAAACATAAAAAAAGCGTTATCCTTAGCTCTAAACTGTTCTTTAGATCAAATACATGATGAAACATCTATGTCTAATACAAGTAATTGGACATCGCTTACATTAACTAATTTTATTGTTAATTTAGAAGAAATTTTAGATATTGATATTGAATTGGACGATGCAGAAAACCTCACAAGCATAAAAAATGCATACAGTATAATTTTAAAAAATTATAGTTCTAGTGAATCATGTACTATATAATATTTGCTATTTTAAAGAAATTTCCTAAAGTTAAATATTTTATTAAAAAAGTAAACCCACAAAAAATTATTCTTCATATCAAAAAAAAATATCAACTATTATTTTATAAAAGTTACACAACAAAAGAACTTATATGTCATCTAAAAAAAATGGGATTATCCAAAAACAAGCATATATTTTTACATTCTAGTTGGGATCAATTTTTTCACTATACAGGGAGTCCAAAAGAATTGATTGAAGCTATTTTAAATGAGATTGGACCAAAAGGAACCTTAGCTATGCCTGCATTCCCTGAAGATCAAGATCCAAATAAAATGTTTAATGTGAAAAGAACACCTTCAGGAGCTGGTTTCATAACCGAAATATTTAGACGTTATCCTGGAGTATTAAGAAGCATAAATTTAGTTCATTCCGTTGTAGCAATTGGCGACCAAGCTGAATATCTTACAAAAGACCATCATTTGTCAAAAACACCCTGGGACGAGTTCTCGCCATACTACAGACTTAAAAAAATTGATGCTCTCATTATAGGATTAGGTGTTGGAAAAAATTTATCAGTTGCAACAGCACTTCATTGCATTGATAGCCTATTAAAAGACAAACTCCCCTTCTTTTCAAATATTTTTAACAAAACAATTACATATAGTTACAAAAACTATGATGGAAATATAAAATCACACACATTAACAATAAGAAGACATAGTATCTTAAATACAAAAAATATTTCAAAATATATGGATAAAAATCAATTTTTAGAAAATAAAATATCCAATTTAGATGTATACAGTATTCATGCAAAATATCTAATTAATAAAGCTTTAAATTTAGCAACAAAAGGGATAACTATGTATGCCTATCCAAAACCAAAAAAAGAACTTTTTATTCCCTTTTCTGAATCAAAAAAATGCTAATTATTAAATACCCTTCAACTTTCAAGCCTGAAAGAAATTATGTCCATGATATTGTATTTTCAGAATATTTAGGAATTCAATCAAAAATAAAATACCACAATGAAAAAAATATAATCATTGAAGTTAATAATAAAAAAATAATCATTAGAGATGCATTTTTTAGCGATATCGATGAAAAAAAAATGTATTTAAAAAAAGAGCATCTCCCAAAAAGTATTACCAAAACAAAAGACCCCTTTATTCCATCTGGAAACCTAATAACTATGTACGGAAAAAATCAAATATTGATTGAAGAAAATACAATTAGATGTCAATTAGATATTTTTGCATCAATTTTTTTTATGTTAACTCGATGGGAAGAATATGTCATTAAAGAACGTGATAATCACAATAGATTTGACTCTAAATATTCATTAGCCGTTAAATATAAATTTTTTGACCGACCCATTGTTAATGAATATATGGAATTAATATGGAATATGTTAAAACATTTTGGATTTAACGAAAAAAGAAAAAAAAGAACGTTTCAACTCTATCACTCTCATGATATAGATGAAATAAAATATTGGAAAACTCCTTATCATTATTTAAAATATTTAGCAAAATACAGTTTTAAATATCAATCGTTTAACACTATTCTAAAAAGCATCTATAAATATCCCATATCTTTATTCAATGCCAACTCTGATCCCTGGTATTCATTCGACTTTTTAATGGACTTATCTGAATTAGCAAACACTAAGTCCCATTTTTATTTTATGGCAGGTGGAAAAACTGAATATGACAACCGATACAAAATCACAAACCCATTACTAAAAAAAACTCTCAAACATATCCATAATAGAGGCCATATTATCGGCTTTCATCCAAGTTACAATACATACAATAACATTAACTTATTCCAAGACGAGTTAAATAAACTACAATCTGTATCACCTCAAGAAATCAAATATGGTAGGCAACATTATCTACGCTTTGAAGTCCCAACTACCTGGCAAATTTGGAACGAATCAAAACTTCAATTAAATTCTACTTGTGGCTATGAAAATATATTAGGATTTCGAACAGGAACATGTTTTACATACTCAACATTTAACTGTTTGACTCGACAAAAATTAAATCTGAAAGAAACACCACTCCATATTATGGATGAAACCATTTTTAGATGTTTTAAAAATAAACTATCTCATACTTCAGAATTAATTAATTCAATATTGAATAATGTAAAAAAATATAATGGAAATATTGGATTTTTATGGCATAATAACAATCTAAATATTCCAGAGTGGTATCAGCATCAAAATCTTTTTGTAAATACCATAATAAAAAGTTGCAATTAATATATATATCAAAGTAAAATACTGCTCATATGTGTGGAATCTTAGGAATAATTAAAGAAAATATTGAAGAAAAAAATTTTCTAGAATCACTAAGTCTACTTAATCACAGAGGTCCAGACAGTAAAGATTTTTTTATTAAAAACACGATTGGTTTTGGGCATCATAGATTATCTATTCAAGATCTTACTGAAGATGGGACACAGCCAATGAGCAATAGGTCCAATCTAATACATATAGTTTTTAATGGAGAAATATATAATTTCATTGAATTAAAAAAAACATTATCTCAACTTGGATATAGTTTTAAAAGTAAAACAGACACTGAAGTAATTCTCGCAGCATACGAAGAATGGTTAGAACAATGCATTGAAAAGTTTAATGGAATGTGGGCTTTTGCTATTTACGATCA
>JAYOLY010000022.1:16592-18705 GCA_038120575.1 Rickettsiales bacterium | reverse complement strand
GATTTCCATACCTAAGCATATTTGTAGATATTGATTTTAAACGTAACACAGAGTCCTTTACAGACGTTAAATATTTTTTAACTTTTTCTTTATCATCTAAATAATCTAAAGTAAGTTCTGTACCAGATAATATCATCGCCATAGGGTTTCTAATTTCATGAGCAATTCCTCGAGTTAGAACTGCATAAGCAGATTGAGCAGAGGCTTTTTGAGCAATCTCTAAACTCTTTCTTTTTTCTTCCTCCGCAATTTTTATCTGAGAAACTTGTTCGGCTACTCTCTCTTCTAAATTTGAAATTAACGATTGATTTTGCTCAAACAACATTACATTTTCAATTGCAACAGAAACTAAAGAAATAAAATTATTCAAAAATTCTAACTGAGTTGAACTAAAAAATTCAAATGTTGAACTTTCAGAATACAAAAAACCAATAAATTTATCTTTAGTTTTTAAAGGAAATATAGATATGAACTCTGGTTTATTCGTTTTAATATACAAGTCATCCTTCAATTCAGAATGTTTAGAAGGGTCTTTTATCATAATACGATCTCCATTTAAAGCAAATGACAGTAAAAAATCAATTGGAAAGTTTAAATTTAAATCAAACTCTTTTTGAAAATTTAATAAATTGACTTTTCCAGATAAAATATTTGCATACAAAGATAAATTTTGATTGTTCACAAAAAACAAAGAAAAGTCACAATTTCCTGTAAAATCACTACAAAAAAGAAGTAACGATTTAACCAATTCAGGCAATTCTTTTTGAGCTGAAAAATCTAAATAAATTTTTGACAATGTATCTGTTAATAACTTATTAAGCTCAGAAGATTTAATATCATATAAAAAATTTAAAAGCATTACATTTTCTTTCTTTTTAATTGATTCTGACTTCCAAGTTAATCCAATATTTTCGTAATATGTTAGAGCTCTATAAAAATCAAAACGCATATATTCAGACAAATTAAGTTTACTTAATACCCTAGCTCTAAATTCAGATGCCATAGCTAAATCGAGCTGATTATTTGACTTTGATGCAATAGATATTGCTTTATCAAAAAAAACTAAACTTTGTTCATAGCATTCTTTATATGCTGCTAAATTACCCTGTGTAATAAAATATGAAGTGCTTTAAATTTATCAATTATTTTTAAATATTTTTTTATTTTTAATAACGACTTACATAATAATATTTTCGAATTAACGATTAAAAAAATGATTAATAAATGAAAATGCAAATTAAAATTAGGAGTAAAAATCGAAATAAGTTTAGACTCTACATCCAAAATCACACTATATTGCTGATTAATAAATAGTAATAAAGACTCAATTAAAATAGGTAAGCCTAAAACAAAATTTTTATTTTTATCTGGATGTAAATATTCATACTTTAAAATGGTATAGTTTTTTTGCATAGACTTTCGAACCAAATTAAGACAAATCAAACTTACATCACGATAGTAAGCTGCGTTGTTAATATCTTCTTCAAAATCTGAAAAATCGTTTAAAATAGTTTTAAAGTTTATACCTGAATTTACTTTCAAAAAAATCAAAAAAACAATTGAAATTCCATTAATAAAATTGCGCCCACTTTTTTTACTCAAATGACGCATATATGTCATTTGAATAATTGAATAGTCAAAAGAAAACCTTATTGGAGATAAAAAAAAGTAATATAACAAAACGTTTAAATTTGCAATTTCAGATGTTTGGGATGAAGCAATTGAAAATAACTTTCGCCCCAATTGAAATGCCTTTTCAAATTTATATGTAGAACAATAATTAATCCAAAAAACACTATACCCAAGTACTGAACCTTCCCCAAATCCATGTTTTAAAGAATTCGAAAGAATTTGCAGCGTTGATTGACTTAACAAAAAAGAATTATTTTGATTCAAAAAAAATTTTTGAAAAAAGTTTAATTGAGATGTTTTTTTATAAGCATTGTATTCTTCCCATATTAAGGATAATGATAATAAAATTAATATTTTATTAATATAAATTAAATGTTTATCTAATATATTTTCTAAAACAATCTGATCATTCTTATTTAAAACTTTAACTTTTAAAAATAGAATAAAAACATTGAACAAGGCAAAAAAATAAGATTTAAAA
>JAYOLY010000022.1:14810-16531 GCA_038120575.1 Rickettsiales bacterium | reverse complement strand
CATTAAACACAAATCAACAACATCTTCATGACTATTTTGAATATGAAGTAATTTTATTTGAAAATAAAACGTAATCAATGCACTTTTAGAAGTAGATAATTGACGTTCTTCCAAATATTTTTGAGCTAATTCATAATACCCATTATTCATAAAAAACTGAAAAACAAAATCTATAACATCTAGTTTTAATTGACTATCTAGCTGTTTATGTTGATTCAATTGAGTTTCCAAAAAATTCACAAAAATCAGATAATCTTTATGAAAAGAAAAAAAACAAATTAATAATAAAAAATCTAAATATAAAATTAAATTTTCAAATTGCATTTTAGATAAATTTATTGAAACCTTAACTAAAGATCTAAATAGAAAATAAGAAAGCTGAACATCTCCCCTATGATTTTTTGAAAGCAACTGCGAAAGAAATGGTGATAATATATCCGTTTCTGAAACTGATTGATTTAAATTAAATTGTTTAAAAGCATATAAAATATCTACATTAGAAAAAAAACATAATGAATTTAAATCGTCCAAATCACCATAAACAGTAATTATCTTTTTATCAATTAACTCCAAAAAATGAGGATAAAATTTTATTCCAAAATCCTCAATAAAATAATCTAAATATTTTAAAGGGAATGGTTCTAAAAAAATTAAAAATAATTTTAATATATAAGAATAAGATTCATCCTTAAAAATAGATTCAAAAAAATAGTCTATAATAGACTGATTTAAAACAAAATCAGATTCAAAATACTTATGAAAAAAATCTTCATTAAATAAATGGCTGCCCTCAAACAAATGAAAACCTAAAGAATTCTGATTAAGCACATGAATGTGATCATCTTGCAAAAATGTATACCGTTTTTTTATATCTAAATTAGAATTTTCTAAAATAAAATCCTGAACATTAATATTTTGAACAGGGACATAAAAAGACTCTATTTCTTTTTCAGCCGTAGAAAAAAATCTAAAAACAGGAAAGTCATTAACAAGCTTTTCAAAAAAACGTTTCGAAAAGTTTGAAATATGATCATAATTATAAAAAATAAAATCCACTTTATGAGAAACAGGTATAAATTTAAATGAGTCTAAAACCTCGTTACAAACATCGTTAGATGCATAAAATTTTTCATCATAAAAAAAAGATACAAAATTTTCAGATTTACCAAAATAATAAATATAAATTTCTTGAAAAAGCCAAATAAAAAATCTGTTTTTTTGAAAATAATTTAAAAATAATTGTTTAACATTTTCATCAGCTAATTTCTCTTTCAATTCATTACAAGAACACAAATAAAATAGAAACATCCTTATATAGAAACAGGGAAAAACAGAATCAAACCCATTTCCATTAAATATTAATCTCTTAGAAAACGTATCATTCAAATCAATACAAGAATGTAATGAAGAATAAAAAGAATGTTGATTGTTGTAAAAAACTTTAAAAGTTGGTCGATCTGCGTAAGCGTTATTATCTAAAATTAGACTTTTTGAATCGCTATGTTTGGAAAACATATGAATGAGATACCTTTGTTTATTTTTTTTAAAATAAAATTCATATCTATTTTAAGTCTCAATCAGAATTAATGCAATTTTTATAAATTAAGCGTGTCAAAAATATCTTGGTGAACCTGTATATGTTTATTAAAAAAATCTCTTGTGTCTGAATCTAATGGAGGCACATCAGTATTTCTTTCAAAGTTATACCTTACAAATTCTTT
>JAYOLY010000022.1:8581-14706 GCA_038120575.1 Rickettsiales bacterium | reverse complement strand
GTAAATGTCTTTATTAGATTTATTTGAAAAAATTAAAGATGAATCAACTTTCAATCGTGTTTTTACACCTGCCAAATTAGAAATCTTACACACAGAAATAGAAGTCTGAGCTGAAGATCTGCCACAATAAAAAACTTGAGAAGGCACAAAAACCTCATATTCAATATCATGAGGCCCCTTCAATCTCAAAATGTGACTTTGATAATTTTGTATGAAAAACCTACAAAAATCATCAACATCAAATTTCAAACAACCATAATCAGTAATTCGACCTTGATCATTATAAATCTCCACAAAATCTTTATTAAATGAAGCATCAGGATTCATTAAAATTCCTTTAACATCCATTACCATTCTTATTTTTTCAAATTTAATTACATATTCTGGATTAAGAAACGCATCAATAACTTTATAAAACATCCATGCAAGAATTATTCCAAAAGCAGGACATGCTCTTGGGCCAAAACTAAAAGGCCATGGATCTTTTATACCCAATTGAGCACCAAAAATCTCAGCGTTACCATCATTCGATCTTGGCAAAAGAGTTATTTGCTTAGAAGAAATAAAACGCTGAACAACAGTAGATCTAAATAGCCATTTAAGAAAAACAGGAAATGTAAACCTTTCTCTTCTTAAATCTAACAACTCTTCAAGTGATCCGGTATTAAAATTTAAAAAAGACTTTAATTCTTTATCCCCATCATGTTCTTGCTTAGTTAAAAAACATTCAATAGAATCATGTAATCTAAACAACGCTTTATTCAATTCTATATCAAAAAGAAAACTCTTTATCTGGTTCATGGCACCTGCTGGATTTGCAAATTGCAATCCAGCCCCCCAAAGAATAGACAAAATTTTTGAAAGCAATTCAAAAAACTCATCGTAATAATACTCAATGGATTGAATATCAGTTCCATAAAAGCCTAATATATTATCAAAACATTTTTTCACTTTTGGTAAAAACGTAAATTTATCTTTATTTAAAAGGATATCTTCAAACGTCAAACCTTTATCTGATTCCTTGCTCCAAACCAAAAAAAGAATACAATTTTTCATTAATAGATTTATGTATGATTTAGGAGAACGTTCAAATGCATTTTTTATTTCTACGTTAATTAGTTTACTAGAATCTAAACGACCCACAAATTCTTGAGCATTTTTGACTATATCTGAGTTAGTTTCTAAAATAGTATTAATATAAAGAGCCAACTTAGCTAACCCATGTGATGAGTCCGATTTATTTCTATCAATAGTTCTTTGAAAAATATTACTATAAGAATCAGATCGGTCTAATTTTTTAAATTTAATATTATTGATAAGCCCTAAAATTTTATCTTTTTCATCTGAGCCACACTTTTCAAAAAACAATTTAATCAGATTTAATATGTCTCCATTTGACTTTAATATTTGATACAGCAAAGGTAAATCCACAAGCTTAATTACATCTACAGGCATAGATGCATGAGAAAGCTCTTTACTCGAAAACATCTCAAATATTTTTGGTTTGGCTTGCTCAAAACTCTTAGCTTCATTCGGGGTTAATCTCCAAATTTTTACCCTATCAGATTCAGACTTCGTTTCAAAAAAATTTTTAATTTCCTGTGTTATTCGATCAAACATAAAATTTTCTTTTTTCTTTAACAAAAAAAACACTAATTTAGGTAATAAGAAACAAGCAGTTTGAAGCTGCAAAAACAACTGCATACTAGCATCTTCGGTAGGATTCTCAATAACACCTCGCATAAAAAGAGCAACCATCTCAAAAACTTGTCTGGAAAGTTCAGGAATATCATCTGAACCTATTACTACTTTTGATGATTTCATCAAAGCCTCTAAATACCCCCCTTTATGTAATTCACCTAAGAAAATTGACCTATCTACATAGCTCTTTCTGTTTGCTAAAGCTTTCGATTGCAGTGCTTTTGCATCAAGTGGCCTATTAGTCCCTCCATTTAAATTTGGATTTTCTAGAGTTTTATTAACTGATAAGCAACGTGCTCCTGTTTTTGGATCTGTTATAGTTTGAAATGCATAACCAAAACAAAACTTGTGTCTAATAATGTCTCGATTTCTAATATTTGAACCATTAGTTCCATTTGAATCATAAATTCCATTTAAAGAAGACTTAAATACCACCTTTTGATTTAGAAATCTGTTAAAGACTATATCCAATAAGGACACGGAAATGGATAAAACAGAAAATACATGCAATATATTTAAAAACCTGCTACTAGGATCATTCACTAAGCTTTGGTTTTCAAAACTAAGCAATTTGTTTTTAGAATTTAATTGACCCAACACAGAACATATCAATAAAATAAAACTTAAATATTTAAATTTTTCTGTAGGAATTCCTAATCTAATTGTTGCACCTAAATTAACTGATAGAGTTCCTAACTTACCCCCATCTGTACCTAAAAAATCTTTTAACTGAAATAACTTTGGAATTGGAACATCCACAAAAATATTCTTCGGTGTATCTTTACAATATATGAGATTTAAAAATTTTAATAACAATAATTTTTCTAATAAATTTAAATGTTCTTTTTTTTCTAAATCTTTAACCTTAAATTTTTCTGTAAACTTCATTCTTAAAAAATCCATAAAGACTTTAGATGTTTTTAATAAATCAAATGTTTCATCTAAAAAATTAACACTGGAGTCATCCTCACCATCACAATGTCGAGAATATTGGCTTAATAAATTTTCATATTCTCCTAAAACATCCGGTTTAGACAAACATAAAGAAGTAAGCTCATCCATTTTTTTTTGAATCAAACGATCAAAAGAAGAACTTCTAAAAATAAAATCAAAAAAATCTAAATTTACAGACTGCAAAAAAATAAACAATGACTCAAACGAAGAATTAAAAACTTTGGTAACACTTTTGGTACCACTTATTTTATACGAACTATTAATTAAGTATCTTAAAGCTCCAAAAGACAAATGCATTTCTTTTTCTTGAGAATTTATAAAACGATTAAGTTCACCTAATTCTCTTGAAATATTCTCATCTAAAATAGCAAGAGATCTCGATTCATCTTTTAAAAATAACAGCATAATAAACCTTAATGACACTTGACTTTTATGAGTATTTAGTATGAAAAAATGATTTAATAATAAAGCTAAAAAAGCTAGATCACTATCTGCTCTTGATATAGACTTGTAAAAATTTATATTTGATTCATAAAATCTTGAAGATAACTCCACTAAAACATCTTTTGGCTGAATAGACTTAAATTCACCTTCAAACCATTCCTTAACAATATTATATTTATCTTTAAAATCTAACTTTTCATAAAATTCTAAAACTTTGTCAGCTAAAGAAGACATTCGCCTAAAAAGATCAACACGGGTTTCTGACTCTACATATAGAACCCCTTTTAAAAGAATAGCTAGCTGTTGAGCATCAGTGTAATTATTTTCTGATAAAATGTGGATAAAAACAGCTCTTGATTCTTCAATAAATCGTTTACTTGTCGTTATTGATTCAGTCCTTATTTCACTCGATTTTAGTAACAATCCACACGTGGATTCTCGAGGCTTTTCAGATGTTGAAGGTCTTGTACTTTTAGCTGAATAAAGATCTGTCAAACTTTTTGTTGGAATAATTGTCATATAATTAGTTACTTAATCAAAAAAACCAAATTTTAAAACAACAAAACTTAGTTTTGATGTAGATGCTCTGAAACTTTACATTTCAAATGTGTTAAAATGTTCATTGCAATTGATTTTCTTGTATTTTTAGACAAAATGTTATGTGATGATAATAAATAATCCAAATATCTGGCATTATAATCTAAATCAACAGGTCTGTGTTTACAATTTAAACAGTCCCTAATGAAAGAAACTAAAAATGTACAAATAGGAGGAGGAGAAAAAACAAGAAAAATTTCTTTATCAACACCAAATGGATTAGTGCTTGTTGTAAAAAACATATTATTTTGTCCATAAGCAACAATTCTTCTTAAATTTTCAAATTCCTTATTCAATATTTCTTTTGGATCAACTTGAGTATCTTCACAGAGATCATCAATTTGAAATTGAAGGTCTTCGTCTACGGGAGTGGACCGGGCTGAAAAAAAAGGAGTCTCAACTTTATTTTCAGAGAGAGAAAAAGAACTACTAGCTGGTGAATTAGAAACAATAGATGATGTAGGTGATTCTGAAGGAGTCTCAAAGTTGGAAGTTGAGCGAACAAATGTTTTTTGAGAACTTGGAGAATTTAAACTTCTAAAAAAATAACCTAAGCAATCATCTCGATTAAATGTGCTTGCTGAACTATCTGGAGTTGATGCATAATCTTTAGGAGATGAAACTTTTGTTCCTAGTGACGAATATTGTCCAGTTGAACCACAAGTGACTGGAAATCCCGATGACATAATTACAACCTCAAAAATAATATTTTTGCGTAAATCATAATAAGAAACCCTAAATTTACGTTAACAATTCAGAGTACAATAATAGTGATAATAACTTTATTAATATTAAAATTATAACAAAAAAAAATCAATACTTTTTTAATTAAAACAAACAATTGTCAGAAACAAACAATTGTCAGAAAATTGCTTAAAATGTAGTATAAATCCATGGATAACAACTTTTTAAAAAAACATACCGATAAAAATCACCCAAAACAATCATCTATCGATGTTAACAGTATACTACCTCCAACAATTATGTCTAAAGACATTCAAGTTACGGCTTCCATATCAGAAACAAAACATTTAGAAACACTTTCAAAAACCTTAGATGAAAATAGGATTTTTAAGTCTTACCTGGGATTTGGATATCACCCTACCATCACACCATCTGTGATTCAGCGCTGTATATTTGAGAATCCAAACTGGTACACTCAATATACCCCCTATCAAGCTGAAATTTCTCAAGGACGATTAGAAGCTTTAATCAACTTTCAAACAGTTATTACAGAATTAACTCAAATGCCAGTTGCTAATGCGTCATTACTAGATGAATCTACCGCTGCAGCTGAAGCCATGGTAATGCTTTACAGATCTCGTCCACAAACAAAAAATAACGCACACACCTACTATGTATCAGAGTTTATTTTCCCACAAACTCTAGCCGTTCTACATACACGAGCTTCTTATCTTGGTATTAAAATTAAATCATTCAACACCACATCAGAAATTAATTTTGAAAATACATTTGGAATATGTATTCAAAATCCAGATCTTTATGGAACTATCAATCAAAGTACTTCTTTTTACGAAATGTGCAAATCAAATCAATGCCCTGTTACATTAATTACTGATTTATTAAGCCTTTTAATCCTAGCTCCTCCAGGGGAAACACATGTCGATGTCGTTGTCGGATCATCACAACGTTTTGGCATTCCAATGGGCTTTGGTGGTCCACATGCCGCATTTTTTGCAACAAAAGAAAAATATAACAGAAAAATTCCAGGTCGAATTATTGGAGCGACCGTAGATAAACACGGTAACAAAGCCTATCGAATGGCGCTTCAAACAAGAGAACAACACATCAGAAAAGAAAAAGCTACCTCAAACATTTGTACAGCTCAAGCTCTGCTTGCAATCATGGCAGGCTTTTATGCTTGCTATCATGGACCTGAAGACCTCTATAAAATAGCCATGACAATCCACAAAAATACCATAACTTTGGCTGAAAATATTAAAGCTCTCGGATTATCTATTAAATCCACAACTTTTTTTGACACAATAGCCATTGAATTAACTGACTTAACTCTTGTTCAGAAAATTCAAACAGCATTTGAAGAACAGAACATAAATTTAAATTATTTTAAAGAAAACACCATCATTATTAGTTTAAATGAAACAACAGATCTTGATGATGTAAAAAACATTGTAAAACTTCTGGCTACTTGTCTAGGAAAAGACTATTCATTTTCAGATTCAGCAACTACAATCTCTTCAACTCTTTCTTACAGAAAAAATGACTATCTAACTCAAAAATGTTTCAACAAATATAATTCTGAAACAAATCTAATGAGATATATCAAAGAACTAGAAAACAAAGACTACTCATTAACTACTGGGATGATACCTCTTGGATCATGCACAATGAAATTAAACGCAGCAACTGAAATGATGCCATTAAGTTGGCCAAAAGTTGCACATATC
>JAYOLY010000022.1:0-8571 GCA_038120575.1 Rickettsiales bacterium | reverse complement strand
GCACATATCCATCCATTTGCCCCTAAAAATCAAACTAAAGGATATCAAACCATCATTGATGAACTAGGATCCGATTTATGTCGTATTACAGGGTTTAGTGCCATTTCATTTCAACCAAATTCTGGCGCACAAGGTGAATACGCAGGCTTAATTACCATCAAACAATTTCAAAAATCACAAAACCAAGGTCACCGAAATATTGCCCTCATCCCAACATCTGCCCATGGAACAAATCCAGCAAGTGCAGCCATTGCAGGGCTAGATATTGTACCTATTCAATGCGATTCAAACGGCTACATAGACATATCAGATCTAGATGATAAAATTAATCGTTATCAAGATAATATTTCTGTTTTAATGATCACATACCCTTCAACACATGGTGTATTTGAAGAAAATATAAAAGATGTATGTGATAAAATTCACGCCGTTGGCGCACAAGTGTACATGGACGGTGCAAACATGAATGCTCAAGTTGGACTCACCAATCCAGCTATTATTGGCGCTGATGTATGCCATTTAAATCTACATAAAACATTTGCAATTCCTCATGGTGGAGGAGGACCAGGAATGGGACCCATTTGTGTTGCTGAACATTTAAAAAACTTTTTACCAGGATTTGATTTAAAACAACCATTAAATTGCAATGCAATAGCCTCAGCTCCATACAGCTCTGCTAGCATTTTATTAATTTCATATACATATATAAAACTTCTTGGAGGATACGGGCTTACCGAATCAACAAAAATAGCCATATTTAATGCAAACTATATTAAAAATCGACTTGAAAACCACTACAATATTCTTTATACAAACCAAAAAGGATTTGTTGCCCATGAACTAATCATCGATTGTCGACCATTTAAAAAAGAAGCCAATATTGATGTCGAAGATGTTGCTAAACGATTAATTGATTATTCATTTCATGCACCTACAATGTCATGGCCCGTCGCTGGAACCTTAATGATTGAACCAACTGAAAGTGAATCAATAGACGAATTAGATCGCTTTTGTGATGCAATGATAGCCATCAAAAAAGAAATAACTGACATTATTGATAACAACTTAGATAAACAAAATAATATTTTAAAAAATGCACCTCACACCATAGAAGATATATCTAAAACAAAATGGGACTATCCCTATACAAGAGAACAAGCTGCCTACCCACTTAACTCGTTAAAAAAGAAAAAGTTTTGGCCAACAGTTGGGCGATTAAATCAAGCTTTAGGCGATAGACAATTAATATGTACCTGCACTATAGATCATATTGAAACATTAAACTAATTTTACAGTTTCAACTTTTTAATAAATAAGCAATACGTTTATAATTTTCATTTTTTCACCACTATAAAATGAAATGAAAAAAATAAGTACAACGCATATGATGCTATTTCTAGCATTAATAGCTATAACAAGTTGTTCAACATCAAATCAATCCATACTCAATGAATCAACACTATATGAAAATTATAACGACTATCCAAATACAATAAAAATAAACTCCGAATCATACCCTCATCAAGCAGTGATTGTGGCAAATATTTCAACTGAGAGTAATTTTTCTACTGAAATAAACACGTTAACTCTAAATTCCGCGAAACAGTCACAAACAAAAACAACCCTCCCTTATCATTTTCATCCCAACTTAACAGATTTGAATCAATCAGTTCCTATTAAAAAAATGACTAAAAAAAATTTAAAATCATCTAAAGATTTTTATGTATACGATTTTCAAAATAACTCAAATTATATTGTCAGCGCCAATTTAAAAGTTAGTGGACAACACTGTTTAATTTATGCAACAAATGAAAAAAATATTGATTCCTCAACATGGACAGCAATAGCATCTTATTTTGATACAACTATTTATCCAAATTTAAATTCTATACTAAACAGTCCCCCCACCGATGTTGATAATAATGGAAAAATAATTCTTTTATATTATGACATTAATCATCAAGCAGAAAACAACACTTTATTAGGCTATTTCTGGCCTTACGATTTATTTAGCAATTCAAATGGAAATACAAACTATTCAAATGAAGCAGAGATATTATATTTAAATATAAACCAAAGCATCCTGTCCATGAAATCTAAAGAAACCATAGCACATGAATTAACTCATCTTGTAAGTTTGTCTGAAAGAATTCTTAATTCAAATATCTTTAGTCAATACGATATATGGATCGAAGAAGGAATTGCAACAGGATCCACCGGATTTTTAATTGATATGAAAATTACTGATTATATTAATTATTATGCAATCAACAATCAAGATAATGACATCAGAAATGGACTCGGTTTAATTATAGATACATCTAGCAACTACTCTGCATGGAATTATGGACTATCCTTTAGTTTTCTAGAATATTGTCGACTACAATACAATCAAGATGGATCATTTTATGGACAACTCATTAAACAGTTTAATCATAACGATCATTCAGATATCATCGCATATCTAAAAACTATTCAATCTGATACTTTTAACACCTTTGAAGATATTGTAATCCACTACCATGCAGCAAATTTAATCAATGCTCCATCAGGAAAACTAGGCTACAACACATACTATCAAGTATCCCCTTTAGAACCAAACCAATCCAGCCTACAGATAGGATCAGGAGGAGCTCTATATTATAAACACTCTATCCATCAACTTAGCCAACTTGCTGATCTCAATTCTTATGATGAAAACTTAAAATTTATACTTATAAACCATGAGTAAATATCACTAAAAGGACAAATAAATGATAAAAAAAATCAATCCAATACTATATATAATCAGCCTTCTTAGCTTATTTTTCATACTAAGCTGTAATACAATCCAATTAACAAAATATCAAGATGAAGATACGATCAACCTTCAAGGAAAACTATCCTTAGTTGGTCATTATCCCTTTGAGACTATAGCCTTAAAACTACAAAACAAATATCAAGTTAAACTTATTTTTAAAACAAACAAAGATGTATCGACAATAAAAAAACATATTGGAAAAACTGTTGCCGTTAAAGGAAAATTGAACATAAAAAAACTATTAACTGCTGACAATAAAAATGAAATCATTCAGTATCAAATCATTGTAGATAAAATTAAACTTAAACAATTATTTTAATATCTAATTAACGACAAAATTTAATAGTTTATTTGGAACAAAAATAACTTTTCTAACTGTGCCTTGATCAAAATAACGTTGTAGTTTCTCACTACCTCGAGCAACATCTTCAAGTTCTTCTTTTGATGCTCCATTTGGCACAACCAACTTATCTCTAACTTTTCCATTAATTTGACACACAACAGTAACCGTTTGATCTACAATAAATTGTTCATCATAAGTTGGCCACTCAGACAGATGTACCGATCCAGATTCACCAAATTCTTGCCATGCATTATCTGCCAAAAAAGGTGCAATAGGTGCTATAAGTTGAACCAAAATTCGTCTAGATTCAACTATCATTCCATGCTGATAAATAAAATTAACCAGTTCCATTAATCGACTAATAGCTGTATTAAAACTAAATCTAGCTAAATCATCTGAGACATATTTAATTGTTTTGTGAAGAATTCTTAAATAATCATCTTTTTTTTCAGTAGTAATTAAAAATGAATCAGATTCCATCACTACTTTATAAAATCGTTTCAAAAATCGAAAAGCACCTTCTATTCCTTCATCAGACCAATCTAAATCTCGTTCAACTGGGGCCCCAAACAAAATAAAAACACGAGCTGTATCTGCCCCATATTTATCAATAATATAGCCAGGGTCAACAGTATTTCCCAAAGATTTAGACATTTTAGCACCATCTTTTAAAACCATTCCTTGGCACAACAAACGTTTAAACGGTTCATCAAAACTGACTAAGCCTAAATCTCTCAACACTTTTGTAAAAAACCGAGCATATAACAAATGTAAAATAGCATGCTCAATGCCACCAATATATTGATCCACAGACATCCAATAATCAGCAAGTGATTTTGAAAATGGAGCAGCTGTATTTTTAGGATCACAATACCGTAAAAAATACCAAGATGAATCAAAAAATGTATCCATGGTATCTGTTTCTCTTCGAAAGGTTTTTCCATCTATTGAAACATGTAAAAACTCATCTGAACGTTCCAGCGGATTCCCTTGACCTGAAAAATCTATATCAGTTGGTAATGTAACTGGTAGTGAATCTTCGGCAACAGGAAATACCTCACCTTCCTCATCATAAAGCATCGGAATTGGAGTTCCCCAAAAACGTTGACGAGAAATGAGCCAATCACGAAGTTTATACTGAACTTTTATTCTACCCTTTTGAATAGATTCCAAATAAGTCGTTATACCTTCCTTTGCTACATCAGACAATACATCAGTAAATTGACCGGATTCAATTAAAACACCAGAGTCTGTAAAAGCCTGAGTTAATGGCAAATCCAATTCCCTTGTATCCTGAGGAACTATAACTGGCTTAATCAACAAATTATGCTGTTGAGCGAATAAAAAATCCCGTTCATCATGAGCAGGAACAGCCATCACAACACCAGTACCATATTCCATCAACACATAATCTGCTACATAAAGAGGAACATGTTCTTGATTAACTGGATTAATCGCATAAACACCTAACCATCTTCCATTTTTAGATTTTGATTGGTCCGATCTTTCCACAACAGACTGTTTTAAAATTGACTGAATAAATTGAGTTAACTCATTAGGGTGTTCTGAATAAGAAATAAGTGTTTGCATTAAAGGATGTTCAGCTGCAATTGACACATAAGTCACTCCAAACAATGTATCTGGCCGCGTAGTAAATACTGAAACAGTTTCTATTAAATCACCATTAACATCAACAATATCAAAATCAATTTCTGTCCCAGAACTCTTTCCTATCCAATTACGTTGCATCGATTTAACTTTTTCTGGCCATTGATCCAGTTTAGAATCAATATCAACTAACAATTCTTCAGCATAATCAGTAATTTTAATATACCATTGCTCGATTTCTTTTTTTTCTACATCAGCTCCAGATCGCCATCCTTTTCCATCAATAACTTGCTCATTAGCAAGAACAGTTTGATCTACAGGATCCCAATTAACCCAGCCCTTTTTTTTATAAATCAATCCTTTTTTATACATTTGAATAAAAATCCACTGATTCCATCTATAATAGTCGTCTCTGTAGGTAGCTATTTCACGATTCCAATCGTAACTTAATCCCAATCGCTTTAACTGTTCCGTCATTGACGAAATATTATCTGCTGTCCATTGTTTAGGATCGACATGATGTTTTATCGCTGCATTTTCTGCTGGCAATCCAAAACTATCAAATCCCATTGGATACAAAACATTAAATCCATTCTGACGTTTAAAACGAGCTAAAGCATCTCCAATCACATAATTACGAACGTGACCCATATGCAGCTTTCCTGAAGGATATGGAAACATTTCTAATACGTAATACTTTGGATAATTTAAATCATCATTTGACTGATAACAATTTAAACTATCCCAACGTTCTATAAAATCTGTTTCAAATTCAAGAGGTTTATAATCCATTAAAAAATCCTTTTAAATAGTATAAAATTTTAATATCAAGATAGTTTAACTAAAAATATACAAAATGAATATAGAAAACAAGAAAAAAAACATCGTCATCACATCAGACTATTTAGTCCTTGGAAGTGGCATTGCTGGTTTATTTTCTGCTTTAAAACTAGCAGATAATGGACCTGTAAGCATCATAACAAAAGATAACATCAAAGAAAGTAATTCAAATTATGCACAAGGCGGAATAGCTGCCGCTTTAATTCCACCTGATACAGTTGAAAAACACTATCAAGACACTATGAAAGCAGGTGAATATCACAACATTTCAAATCGTGTAAAAATTCTTACTGATGAAGGACCAAAACGAATCAAAGATCTAATGGACTTAGGTGTCAATTTTGATAAAGAAAAAAATATCCTTCAATTAAGCAAAGAAGGTGCACATAGTGAAGCTAGAGTTCTTCACCACAAAGATTTCACAGGAGCCGAAATTATTAACATCCTCATAAAGCATATAAAAAAACACCCAAACATCACTATTCATGAATCTTTATTTGTATATCAACTTACAACCACAGAAAAAAAATGTACAGGATGTCTCGCTTTTGATGAAACAAATCATTACCAGTTTAATGCCAATTCAACTATTTTAGCCACTGGTGGAGCAGGAAAACTATATAAATTCACATCTAATCCAGATGTTTCAACTGGAGATGGCTACATATTAGCTAAAGAAGCGGGATGCAAACTTAAAGATATGGAATTTATTCAATTTCATCCCACAACATTTTTGTATGACAAAAAAAAATCTTCAGTATTTCTTGTAACCGAAGCAATCAGAGGCGATGGCGCAGTACTCGTGAATAAATCATTAAAGCCATTTATGGAAAAATATGATAAAAATGAAAATCTTGCTTCAAGAGACATTGTAAGTAGAGCCATTTATAAAGAATCTAATTCTGGAAATTCACCTGTATTTTTAAATTGTTCAAAACTAAAAGACATTATTACAAAAAAATACCCCACCATTTACAAATTTTGTAAGAAAAAAAATATCGACATAACCAAAGACGTTATTCCTATAACACCAGCTGCTCATTATATTATGGGAGGAGTAGAAACCAATGAATACGCAGAAACAAACATTATTCATTTGTATGCCATTGGAGAAGTAGCCTACACCGGCGTTCATGGAGCCAATCGATTAGCTTCAAACTCACTTCTCGAAGCCATTGTCTTTGCGAATCGTGCAACGGAAAAGATTTTGAGTAAAAACCACAAAGCAATTCATACAACTCAGAATCAACCCAAACAAAACAATTCAAAAACAATTAACATGAAGTCTATTCAAGAAGATATTCAAACTATTATGTGGGAAAAAGCCGGTATTATCAGAGAGAAAAACAAACTACAATCAGCATTAACTGATTTAAAAAAATATGACTACATCAAAGACATCACAACCTTAAACAAAGATATTTGTGAAACACAAAACATGATCAAATTAAGCGAAATCATTATTTCAGCCGCATTAAATAGAAAAAACTCTATAGGGGCTCATTTTATAGAGTAGGATCCTCTATCATGTTTATCAAATGTATATTTTAATAACTCTACCAAAAACAAAAACGTAAATGTAAAAACAAACGTATCCAAAACTCCAGAAATAAAACTTATTACAGTTGTTAAAAAAACAGGATTAAGAAAAGAAAATAAAATTAATACATAAAACTTAAAAAACCAAATAAAAACATAACAACTACTCCACAACAAAAAAGCCCGTTTATTTAACTTCAACACTTCAATAAATGCAACAATCAACCGAATTGAGGACTGCTTATTGAATAACACATAAGTAGGGATAAATGAATGAAAAATAAAAAAAGAAAATAGCACAACAATAGCGCCTAAATTAGATAAAAGAGTTACATTTAAAAGAGAAAACATTAATAAAAAAATAAAGATACACATATCAATTATAATTAAAGAATAAATAAGCAAAGGTAGTGTCGTAAACGTCTTAACCAATAATTCATTTAAGGTATAATCCCCGTCAGGATTAGATTTTTTAAAAAAAAGCATTGAATTTAATAATGATACTGAAAAACAATATAAAATAAAAAAAACAATAATATAAATAACAAATTCAGCATTAGATTGAAAAGAAGATAATTGATCCGCACTAGATAATTGATCCACACTATAAAATGGATTTGTAAATGATTTAAAAAAATTCAAAAAAATACCCAAAACCAATTGAAAAAAAACGCATGGAATAAATAGCAATGGATCTGATTTTATCATAAAAAAACTTTTTTTAAATAAAGGAATAAAAGAAGATAATCTATTAAATGAAGTCATGATAAATTAACAATGTTATACATATAATCAAAATCCGCATCATAGCCTGTAAAATGCTTAAAAGAAAACGCTGCCTGAGCCACAAGCATTGCTAATCCATTCTGAACTTGAGCACCCCTACTTTCAGATTCAGATAAAAAATTTGTTTTTGCAGGACTATAAATCAAATCATAACAAAAATGATTTGATGACACCCAATCATAATGAGGAAACAAGGTCATATCAGACAACGACGACATGCCAACAGGCGTTGTATTAATCACTAAATCAGCAGATGCCAAACAATCATAAACGCGAGTATCATTCATTAAAAAAGATTGAATATCAACTTGTTTATCTGATGACATTAGCAACTTAACAAGATGTGACAACGACTCCTCAGATCGGTTTATAACAGCTAGAGACTCAATATCTCTATGCAATAATGCCGAACAAACAGCTTTTGCAGATCCTCCAGAGCCAACACATACCACTCGTTTATTCTTCAACGAATAGTTTGAAAACGATTCAAGTGAATATAAAAAACCAGCCAAGTCAGTGTTGTAACCAATCCATTTTCCTTCATCTGACACAACAGTATTAACTGCGCCAATCAAAGAGGCACTTTTATCTACTGAATCTAGAAAATTAATAATAGATTCTTTAAAAGGTATTGTTACATTAAACCCTTTAATAT
>JAYOLY010000021.1:0-21465 GCA_038120575.1 Rickettsiales bacterium | reverse complement strand
ACTGAAACGATATTTTTATGTCAAATAATATTTAAATTTTATTTATATGACGTTAATCTAATCTAAAACTCCCAACATTTATGTGGGGCAGTTTATAATTTGTTTAATTTTATTTATAATTTAACTATGTTAAATTCCTTTAAGCTTTTTTTATTCTTTTTTTTATGTTCTTTATTTTTCTCACTTAACGTTGCAAACACGCTAGATTCCACTAAAGTTTATTCGGTCGTTATAAAAAATGGACAAATCTATGATGGGTCAGGAAATCCCCCATTTAAGGGCATGATTGTCATAGATCATGACAGCATTGCCTATGTTGGTCCATCTATAGAAGTTCAAGCCGAACAAACAATTGACGCAACAAACCTAGTTGTTTCCCCTGGATTTATCAATATGCTTAGTTGGGCTACAGAGTCGCTACTATATGACGGACGTTCAGAAGGTAATCTTAGACAAGGTGTTACGTTGGAAGTATTTGGAGAAGGTCGATCAATGGGACCATTAAATTCGGCTATGAAACGGACGTTAAAAAAGAGTCAATCTCCAAAATGGGTATCATATGATGTCGACTGGTCATCATTATCAGAGTTTTTAACTCATCTTGAAAAAAAAGGAATCTCTACTAATGTTGCTTCTTTTGTAGGGGCTACGACACTTAGAATTCATGAGGTAGGACATACCCATGCCCCACCGACTAAAAGGCAGCTTTATCGTATGAAACAACTTCTACATAAAGAAATGAAAGCTGGGGCTTTAGGTCTCGGCTCTGCACTAGAATATATACCTGGGCTTTATGCCACTCAATATGAGCTTACTGAACTAGCAAAAGTTGTAAGTCGTTATGATGGTTTGTATATCTCACATTTAAGAAATGAAGGTCCTTTTTTACTTGATGCGTTAGACGAGTTTATTGCTATTGCCAAGGATGCATCAGTGCGTTCTGATATTTATCACCTTAAAGCTCATGGAAAATCTAATTATTACAAACTAGACTTAGCAATTGAAAAAATATACACTGCTCGATTAAAACAAATAGATATTGGTGCAAATATGTATACCTACAATGCGTCATCAACATCATTGACACAGCTACTTCCACGATGGGTTAAAAAAGGATCTTTTTCAGAATGGATCAATCGTCTCAAAGAGACTCAGCATAGAGAAACTATAAAATCGTTTATTGATATACAAGCTAAACAATTTGAAGGTGGATATGATGGCATTATAATTGCTGGACTTGGAAATTCAGCACTATTTCACAAACTTGGAAAAAGCATTAAAGAGCTTTCTATCCAAGAAAATAGTAGCCCTGCTGATGTTGTTATTGATCTAATCATTGAAGATCGTTCAAAAATACAAGTTGTTTATTTTTCTATGTCTGAAGACAATATTATCAAAAAACTACAGCTACCTTACATTAGTTTCGGATCAGATTCAGGTTCTTATCCCATAAAAAAACCATTTACAAACTATAAAACTCATCCTAGAGCCTACGGAAATTTCTCTCGTCTACTTTCAAAATATGTTCGTGAAGAGAATGTCCTCTCTATGGAAGAAGCAATATACAAACTCACTTTTTTGCCGGCATCCCGATTAAAAATACAACGTCGAGGACTTTTAAAAGCTGGCTATTATGCAGATGTTGTCATTTTTAACCCCGAAACAATTAAAGATCATGCGACATTCAAAGCCCCTCATCGTTATACAACAGGCATGAACTACGTATTTGTAAATGGAATAGCAACTATTATTAATGATAAACATACAGAAAAATTTCCTGGACGATTTGTGAAAGGACCAGGATATATAAACCAATAATATCAATGTTTTACGATATTTAAAACTGGGAACCATTATTCAACTGCTATATTACATATTTAGTTCAAAGGGGGGGGGACGCTATACTTTTTCTATTAAATTTAATAAAACATTTTTTTGGAGGGAATCAATGAATCAAAATAAGTTCATTAACATGTTTTTTTTGGCGATATGCTGTTCTGTACTAGGCTTAGTATCTTGTGAATCCAGCTCTAGTTTAGATGATTCAACAACTGTTCAAGAAATTAAAACCAATCTTTCAGCATCAATCGCCATTACATCTAGTGATGCGGCAAAGATATCGATGGGATCATCATCTTCTATGAGCTTAAAAATGACAACTCCCCCACCTCTAACATTTCCAAAAGAACTTTTAAAGTCTACTGATGGATATCTAACATTAACAACAGGAACATGCTATTTAAATAAAGTTCAAAAAGATGGTTCAACAACTTACACGGGTAAAAGTTCACCTGTAAATACAGATGGGACATGTTCTTTTGATGATGTTACAGTTAACCAAACCTATGTCATAGAAGTTGAAGCAATAGGACAAGATGCTCAAGGTAAAACAAATATTTTAAGACAATCAGCCATTGCAATGCCAACTGATGACGACTTAACACCAGAAATTAATGTCTCTGACACCACATCTATTATTGTTACCACCTTAATTTCAAATGCACTTGAAACCATTACAAACTTAGATGATCTAGACAAAACAACGGTTAACACTGTTGTTACAGTTATTGTATCAGCCTTGAATTCAGCAATAGATTCAGGCTATATATCTATTACATCGTCGGTTGAAACCTACACAGGCCAAGACAAGACTAGACTAGAAGATGTTGAAATTGAATTTGATGAAGATGATAAATTGAATTCAGAATGGCTTTCAAATAACGATAAAAACTTAAGTCACACCCTTCAACAGTTCGACTATATGTCGGATCTTAAAGATGATGATATGACACAAGAAGAAGCTGAAGATTTTATAAGAAAAATTTTTGGAGTCACTCAATCCTCTCAACAAACTGAAAGTGATCGATCTTATGACAAAGGTGTTGATGTTCCAGAATTCATTATTTCAGAATTTGCCAAGTCTTATCTTGATAATAAAAATGCTAGTCTTTTAGATATGTCTAAAGCCTATTTAAAAGCGACTAGTCTTAGTTCTTTTATTGATTCTACAAGCCTTGCAACCAATATGCTTTCTGTTGTAGAAGGAAAATTAGCTGAGCTAGAGTCTTTTTACTCTGCGGCTACATCAAACTATGCTTTAATTGATGACTTTGATGACATTAGCGCTGTTCAAGCAGTCTTTACTGAAACAAGACTTAATGAACTAACTAGTTTTTCTATCAATACCTTATTAACAGTTCCCGAGGTTATTCTAGCCTTTTCTGCATTGGAATTAATGGAAGGTCGTTTAAATCTCGACTTAGTTGATCAGGCTACATTAACACAAATTGCCAGTATAGCTGGAGCAAATTTTAATGCGATGGATAGCTTTGATCCTATTGTTTTTTCAACTGAAATTGGATTTTTAGATTTATCTCAAATGGATGCTGCAGTAGACATAGAACATGCCGAAATTCGGTCAATGAAGCAGTGGTTTTATAATTCAAATACTCAAGTTTATGAAGAAATTACAGTACTTGTTGCTTCGGTTGATATTGTTGGATTTGGAACAACCAATACAATTGATCGAGTTGTTCTAGATTACCCTAAAACTAATGGTGTAAGAGGCAGCATTGAACTTGTAAAGTTTTCAGATTTTAACTCTAGACAAAAGAGAAATGAACAATCAAAACAAGGTGTAAAAGCTCATATTAATTCAAAAGATCAGCACAACTTTAGAAAAAAATCGATGTCATCAGAGTATGGTACTGATTTTTTCTTTGATCACTACATGATTGATCCTTGGAGAAATGCCAATCATAAAATTTCAGACTTTGTTGATGGTAAAGCTATGATTAAAATATTTGACCAATCCAATGCAGTTATAGCTTCTTTTGAAAAAATGTTGTTTTCATTTGAGCTCAGTCCAGAATCTATTGGATTTATTTTTCCTAAAGGTGAGGATATGAATAAAATTTCTCAATTTGGTTGGGATTCAAATTTTGAAGAAACAGTTGTTCCTCTCAATGGGGACACATCCACTCAAATAGAAATTTCATGGAAAGGATTAACTCAAGCGGATAAAGAAAAAATTCCAACCAGCCATCAACTAGTTTATGTCATTGATTTAGGCTATCACATTCATTCCAATGACTATTCGTCTGCAATTCAAAACCCTCCAAGTGTTGCATCTCTCTTAGCTGGAATTGATAGTGAATTTGAAGAATCTCACAATGATGAATGGGATTATGAAGATTCCTTTAATTCTGCATCTAAATGGAAACATATCTGGAGTAGTTGGGATTTATATAATCCGTTTATAAAATCCACATCATTTATGCTTCCTGTAAAACTTATTTCTACATTATCACAGGATAACTGGACTGCTGAATATGAACTTGATATCAGACCTATCCTAATAAATTCTAATAAGGATATTGTATGGGAAGGTCAGGGATTTAGAACTCATTTCAAAGTGGGCGATGTTCAACCTTGGCAAGTACCCATTTCAGGACAACTCAAATTCCCACCCGATGCTTACGAAAAACTTAGCTCTCACCTAAGTTATCTCAATTATAACGGATCCTGGAAAATAGGAATTTTTCAGATGGATGGGTTTGATTCAAATACAAATCAGTGGGTTAATTATTTTTGGGATCAAGACTCGAATTCAACTCGAGAACCAATACAACCCTTCATCCAAGATTTAGGCGATTTGTCATCTGCTCAAATTGATTCTGATGGATATCGTTTAATTGATTTTACATTTCCTTCAATCAATCAAACTCAAGATATACTCAAGAAAAAATCGTGGTATGAACTCATAGTTTGGTATGACAACCCAACGAAAAATGTATCAGGAATTGATGTTGAGACCAAATCCTATAATTGGGGTAGCTTTATTAACTTTGTTGAAGAATTTCAATCGTGTGGTGGACTACATCTTGAAAATCTAGGGTTAATCTATGATAGTTTTGGAAAAGATTATGAAAGAATAGTATTAACTGAGTCGTCTTCTTCAATCAACTGCGAACCCTACTATTTTCTTGATGAATCATATTATGATTATTGGGATGACTATTCCTCAACTTCAAATAGAGTTCATAAACATCAATTTAAAGAGACCATTCACAACACATTCAAACAAGAATCTTCTTACTAGTTACAACCCTATATTGTTCCAGATTCATTAATGAGTCTGGAGCAATATCTCCGAGATATATAAACACATACAACAACTATAAAATGCGATTTTTTATGGAGCGGGAGACGAGGGTCGAACTCGCGACAATTGGCTTGGAAGGCCAATGCTCTACCAACTGAGCTACTCCCGCTTAAGAATACTATAGTTTATCACTTATTAATTTTTTTAGTAAAGGCTAGTATTAACTTATTTACATTTTTACGTTCATCCTCAGTTTTCGCTGGGGGAATTAAAAATAAGGCGTTGATTTTCTTGTAGTCAGAATCAAATGAATTAATAAGGATAAATAGTGATTTGTATTCTTTTTGTTGAATCATTACATTAATTAGTTTTATTTTTAATTCATCATATACTGTTTTTTTTTGTTTTAATTAATTTTTTATAGACACCATCTATTGTTTTGTTCATCATATCGCTATCATTTTGAAGAGCACTAATATTGGCATGTATTAATTTAAGCTGTAATTGATCAAATAAATTTAATTTAGCCCCCTTCAAAAAAGTGTCTAGCGACTCTTTAAAAGGTTTATAATAGGTTGATTGTTTAAAAAATATAATACGTTGTCCAAATGTTGAATAATAACTAACTTTTTCTGATGTTCCTGATAATTTTGACTTAAAATACTCTAAATGCTCAAATTGATTTGTTTTAATTAAAAGCTGCAAACATTCAGATAAGATTTGATCTTTTCTTTCTTTCTCAACATACTCAATAGCTATATCGAGCTGATCAATTTTTTCTTCATTTATTAATGAAAAAATATACTTTTCAAGTGATACTCTAAATAAGGACACATCTTTAATTTTTTGTAGCATTAAAATAACAACATTTGCATTTTCTCCCCTACCCAAAAACTCTGCAAAAGAAATTAATGTGTTATTGTAGGTTGACTCATCTTTTATGTAATCAGCAATTTGAAATCCTTTATCGACATCTCCCATTTTGACAAAAAGATGAGCTGTTTCTGAAAAAATCTTGTCTTTTGTGGCAGGAATTTTACAAAACGTTAGAATGGTGTTAATACTATCTAAATCTTTATATTTTGCAAAAGCCCTAGCAAAACTAATTAATGCTTCATCGTGCAGTTCATCATTACTAATTGATTGTAAAAGTTGATATGCCGTTTCAATTTTTTCTTCTGCTATGTATCTATTTATCAAAAATAGTAAAGCCTGTTCGTAATTTTCTACTGTATCAATACGATTAATTAACTCAAATACAATATTATAAAATGATTTGTTTACGAACTCTTCAATAACTATCAGTAAAGTTGATTGTTTGGTGTCAGGATCGTTTATACTATCTAAGAAAAAAATACTTTGCTCAAAATCAGCGCTATTGGCATAAGCTTTTGCCATTAATGCTAATCCTTGATCTTTTTGTGCAGAAAATTTAATTTGTTCAATGAGTTTTTTTGCTTTATCTAATTTTTTTATTTTTAAAAAATATTCAATCAAAATTAATGACGCTCTTGAACGAATTGTTGTTTGAGTTATTAAGGGCAAGAAAATATCATAATTATCAATTTTATTTTCAGATAACGCTTGAAAATATATTTTTTCAATAATGTAATCTCTTAAATTCTTTTCATCAATTTTTAAAAGGTTTTCTTTAAGTTTTGCTAAACTTATTGTTTTACAATATTCAATAAAAAATGTTTCATAGAGTTTTCGTTGATATACATTCAGTTCTTGTGGAGCTGATGTCATAAGCTCATTAAACGTATTAAAATCTTTTTCTAAAGCTAATTTTTTTGAAGCTATACTATAAAGATTTAGTTTATCATTTGTTGACTCTAATGACGGTATTGTTTTAATAATTATGTCTAGAGCATTTAATTCTTGTACATCAGAGTAGTTCAGTTCAGTTGTGTTGGCTGCTCCAATCAACGAAGTCATCATCCACAAGAATATAAAAAGCCATCTAGATACTATTTTTTTTTTAGCTTTATTTGTCATATTCGTCTTCAATTAAACACTTAGCAACAAAACAACCACTGCTAAAACCAATCTATATATTGCAAATGGAATAAGTCTAACTTTCTCTAGCCAAATCAAAAATGTTTTTATCGCAAAAATAGCAACAATAAACGATACAATAGCGCCAATACAAATCATGGATACATCATCTATTGTTAAATGATGAGCAGATTTAAGCAAATCATATCCAACAGCGGCACTGATTACAGGAAGTGCTAGTAAAAAAGAAAAATCTGCAGCTACTTTGTGATTACAATTTGAGAACAAACCTCCCACAATGGTAGAACCAGATCGACTCATTCCTGTCCACAAAGACGCAATTTGAAATAGTCCAATAACGACAGATTGTTTAATTGTTATGTCTTCAATCTGGTTTGTTTTGATTGCTTTACTTGGCTTCAATTCAACAAAAATCATTGCCAATGATCCGACAATCAAAGCACAAGCCACATAAATTGGAGAAAACAAATGAGCTTTAATAAAGTCATAACTTAAAAAACCAATAACAAACACAGGTAGTGATGCTAGAGCTAGCCGACTAGCCAAATGAACTGTTGTTTCTTTGTTTTTTAATATAGACTGTAATTTAACTCTATACGCAACAAGTACCGCTAGTATTGCTCCAAGTTGAATTGCAATTTGAAATGTTTCAACATTTTCTGTGCTTAAATTCAAAAATTTTTCTAAAATTATTAAATGCCCTGTTGATGACACAGGAATAAACTCTGTTAACCCTTCAACAATGCCTAATAATAAAACTTTAATCCATTCCATCATTTTTTCTTCAGTACAAACAATCCTTTTTCACTTAACAAATTTGGAAAGCAGTTTAGTTTTTTTAATATCTTGTGTTGTCCCACAAACGTTTCTTCAGCCATGATTTCAAATTTTTGCTCTCTACATACACGTCGAAATGATTTCAAACTTACAACTCTAATATTAGGTGTATCAAACCAATCAAACGGTAATGTTTTTGTTTTTGGAATATCTCCTTTAAATAAACTTAAACGATTTGTCCAATGAGCAAAATTTGGAAATGATACAATGGCTATTTTTGCCACTCTACACATATCATGAATCAAGTTTAATGGATCACGAACTTGTTGTAACGTCTGACTCAGAACGGCTACATCAAAACTTTGGTCAGAAAATTCTTGTAACCCTTCGTTTAAATTTCCCTGAAAGACAGATAGTCCTTTTTCAATGCATTTTACTACATGCTCTTTTTTTAGTTCAATTCCATACCCTGATATGTGCTTATCTTCTTTTAAAAAGCTCAACAAATCTCCTGTAGCGCATCCTAAATCGAGGACACGTTGATTTTGTTTAATATATTTTGAAATTATTTGTTTATTGGTCACGAACTTTCTCCAAAAAAGGCTTTATAACTGCTGCAAACTTTTGAACTTCAATAAGAAACGAATCATGGCCATAGTCTGAATCTATTTCACAAAAACTTATTTGTTTATTTTGCTTCATCAAAATATGGGCAATATCCTTACTTTGCTCTGTTGGATAAAGCCAATCACTAGAAATTGATAAAATTAAAACATCTGCTGAAATATTTTCTAAAGCTTTTTCTAGGGAACCATACGATTTATCTAAATCAAAATAAGAAACAGCTTTGGATAGATATAAATAGCTATTAGCATCAAATTGCTTAACAAATTTATCTCCTTGGTGTTTAAGATAGCTTTCTATTTGAAATTCTGCATCAAATGAATAATTATATTCCTTGTTTTCCTGCAGTTTACGTCCAAATTTTTTGTTCATTGATTCTTCAGACAGATATGTAATATGGCCAATCATTCTTGCAATACCTAGACCCGTTTCTGGCACAGTGTCTTTGTCATATTGTCCTTTTTTCCAGTTGGGATCTGCAATAATAGAATGTCTTCCAACGGCAGAAAAGGCCATTGCTTGTGGTGATAGTTTTGAAGCTGTTGCGATTAATGCACATTGTTCAACATAGTCTGGATAACTAATTGCCCACTGCAAAGCTTGCATGCCACCCATTGATGGACCAATGACAGCTTTTAGCTGGTTTATACCTAATTGATCACATAATTTTTTTTGAGCATTAACCATGTCTTTAATTGTAATAATAGGAAAAGAGAGACCATATGGAGAATTGGTTTTTGGGTTAATAGAGTGTGGACCAGTAGAGCCTAAACAACTTCCAAGTGTATTTGAACAAATAACAAAAAACTTGTTGGTGTCTATTCCTTTACCTGGACCGACCATGTCATTCCACCACCCCACTTTTTTAGACTCTTCATCACTTTCAAACGCAAGATGCGCACTTCCAGACAATGCATGGCAAACAAAAATTACATTGTCTAACGCTTCATTGAGCGTGCCGAATGTCTGATAAGCAAGTGTGACGCTTTCTAGCGTGTCTCCAGATTCAAGTTGAAAGGGGGCGTTAAATGTTATGTGGTTCGTTTTTGTTTTCATAATTATTTTTTAAAGTCATAAATTAATTATAGTTTCAGCAGGTTTTTCGTAAACTTTTTTCGATCTAGCTCCATCAAATTCTTTTGGGGATGACGTTTGAAAACATGATTTCAACAAGGATATTGCAAAAAAAAGGACTACTATATAGGTTAATTTTTTTTGAAAAGGCAATTTAGGAAATTGTTTTAACTGATCAATAATATTTTCAAATTTAAAGTTATTAAAGATACTTAAACTGTTAAGTGGTGAATCAAATTTAATTTCAAAAAGGGTATTACAAGACGGGCATGTAATTCTTAAAACTTTTCCTGGTTTAACTGGAACTCGACTTCTTTGACCACAGGATGGACAGGGAATAATTTTTTTAAAAAGACTATTAAGCATAACTTCATTTTAACTCAAATTATTGTATCGTTCTATGTTTTGAACCGTTTTCTTATCTCTTAATTATTTTCAAAAATGTTTTTTTAACTAAATAATGAAACCCATTACATGGAATAACTTTTTTTAAAAATGAGCTTAATGTTGTTCTAGGCCCTACTTGGTAGTGTAGTTTTGGTTTATTAGACTTAAGTATTTTAATAATCACAGCAACAACTTCTGAAGGATGTCTTCCAATTTTTTTTTCAAGCACTCTTTTGAAAATTAAAGGATAAGCATGAAAATAAGGGCTATTTTTGTTTAATCGTCCTTTAGTTAGTGTTAAATTTTTTGTTAGCATATCAGTTTGATATGTTTGTGGCTGCACACAAGAAACAGATATATTAAACATGGCAAGTTCGTAAGCAAGTCCTTCAGACCATCCCTCTAGAGCAAATTTACTCGCTGCATAAACGCTTGCTGTTGGCATAGCCACCAGACCTGAACTTGATGATATGTTTATAATTTTCCCTTTCTTAGACTCTCTTAACAAAGGTAATGCATGTTTTGTCATCGTCATCACCCCCTTGATGTTAGTGTTTAAGACCTTATCAATTTCTTCACTTTCACAATCTTCAAAAAAACCACCTAAAAAAACTCCTGCATTGTTGATAAGCACATCAATTTTTGAATATGTTTCATCAATATAATATATCAATTTCTTAATGGATTGCTCGTCCAATACGTCGCAATGCTGCACATCGATATTGGGTTGATTGGCAAGTTGCTGAATGTCTTTCTTGCTTAAATCAATATGACGCATTGTTGCAATGACATTTTGATCGTTGCTTAATTGCATAGCCGATAAATATCCAAAACCTGATGAACAACCTGTAATTAACACCACATTTTTGCTTTTCATTTCCTAATTTTAACATTTCTATTTGATACGCTTAAATGCTATTTATCTTTAAAAAACTCAAACTCTTACAATTATGTAATATTGGTGTTATACTAAACTGTTTAAAATTTATGACTCTCAGTCACAATTGTATTCAGGGTCAACAGTATATAGGAAGTACATATGACCACAACAACATTTAAAGAACTAGGTTTACCAGATTATTTATTGAACGCTATTGAAAAAAAAGGGTTTACTGAGCCAAGTGATATTCAGCAAAAAGTTATCCCATATTTGCTTAATAATGATGATGATATTATTGCAAAAGCTCAAACCGGCACTGGAAAAACAGCTGCTTATGGATTACCACTTCTTCATGCCTTAAAAGAATCTTCAGATGCCATTCAAGCTCTAATTTTAACCCCAACAAGAGAACTTGCTATCCAAGTTGCAGACGAGCTTAATAGCTTTAAAGGCACAAAAAAGTGCTCTATTCTTCCAATTTATGGTGGTCAATCTATCAGTGTTCAAATCAAAGCACTAAAAAGACCGCACTCTATTATTGTTGGAACTCCTGGTCGTGTCATTGATCACCTTCAATCTAAGCGTCTAGATTTTAAGCACGTTAGTCATATAATTCTTGATGAAGCTGATGAAATGCTTAACAAAGGGTTTATCGAGGATATTGAATTTATTTTGTCACTAGCAAACTCAGATCGTCAAACACTTCTTTTTTCAGCAACAATGACTAATGAAATAAAAAAACTTGCTCAAAAATACATGAAAAATCAACATATTATAGAAGCCAAGGCTAAAGAAACCACTGCACCTTCAGTTAAGCAATGCTACTATGAAGTTCATCGACATGATCAATTGAATGCATTGTGTCGTTTAATTGATGTCTCATCAGATTTTTATGGCATTGTTTTTTGCAATACAAAACGAGAAGTTGATGATGTTTCGGAAAAATTAATTCAAAAAGGATACAGTGCAGAAGCCCTTCATGGCGATTTGTCTCAACAGCAACGAAATCGTGTTTTAGCAAAGTTTAAATCACGAGGTTCCACTATTTTATTTGCAACAGATGTAGCCTCACGAGGTATTGATATCCAAGATTTAACCTATGTTGTTAATTTTGGACTTCCGCAAGACCTAGAGGCTTATGTTCATCGAATTGGAAGAACAGGTAGAGCAGGGAAAACAGGTACTGCAATTACGTTAATTCCCTCATCTGATTTTTATAAACTAAGACGAATTGAGAAAGCCTTAAACTTCGTTATTGAGAAAAAAAGAATTCCATCAACTAGCCAAATTATTGAAACCAAAAAAGCGATGATTTCTCAACATATTGAAGCTACGCTATCAACATCTAATACATCAGACTTTAGCGATTTAGCTACTGAATTAATGAATCAACACAATCCTGTAGATATAGTCTCTACATTGCTGAATCTATTCTTTAAAAAAGAATTAGATCCAAAAAATTATCCCGCAATTGATGACTTATTTGATGCTAAGGCTAGATCATATTCAAAACCTTATCAAAATAGAAACTATCGTTCTGATAGAAGACGAGGAAATGCGCGTCCTTTTAAAAAGAAATTTTATTCTTAATTCATTTCAATCTTTATTTTGCTTTATTTTGGGCGAGAAAATACTGGCGAAAATTGGTATTGTTCACCAACTGTCCACCACTCTCTTTTTTTTAATAATTTTGTCCAAGATGAAAATGTAACATCTCTACCAACAAGTACTATAAAATTTGGTTGCTCCTTAAATGGAACAGACTTAAATAAAGACTCTACGGCTGTTGATTTATCAAATAACCGAGAAATTAGACTTTCTGTCCACCAACTAGATTGCTGATAGGAACCCAAGGCGACAAACCAGAATTGCCAATCTAAGCGAGGTTGATGAGGCATAACCCATTTAGGCCTATCAAATTTGTCATTCATTTTATAGTTAAACCGATAAGGTTCCCATTTTTTGCCATCGATACTAGCTAATATGCTTATTTCTGTACGCCGTGTTGTCATAATTGAAAATAATCCATATTGATTAATACACTTAAATGCCGATATGCTTTGAAACAATGTGTTATCAAGTGATTTTTTAAAAATAAATCGGTTTGTTTCCATTGATAGACTTAATAAAATAATTAAAAAAAATATTAAAAATTTAAACGACATTACTGCACTATTGTTAAATTCTGGTTGCAATGTAGTGGGTTTCTTTTCGAACTTTAATGAAGGCAAACATAAAACTATAACCAAAAAATTAAAAAATGTATAATTTCCTGAGAGGATAATAGTTACCATGAAGGCAATAATAATCCAGGCTGACCAAGACCGAATTCTTGACGATAAAAAAAGTCCAAATGGAACTATTAATTCAACAACTAGCATAAACAGTACGCCAATTTTATGAATTCCTACTGGAAGTGCATGAAAAAACCAACTCAGTGTATGAGGGAGTGGTTGTGTGAAAAAATGAAAATTTAAAGCCGTTAATGATGTCCAAGTAGAATCTCCACTGAGAATTTTTACAAGTCCTGATGTAAAAAGCAATTTAAATAACAGCATTCTAAGTGCAATAACTGACCAACTAGACACATTAAAATGTTTTGGCAATTTCAATTTATTAGGCACCAAAAACAACAGTAAAAAGCCTGCTTCAAGCAACAAAATATCCCATTGAAAACTCAAAAAAGGCTGTCCAATAGTTACAAAAGACAAATAACAAAACCAAACAATACTAGCCGATATAAAAGGAAGTATTTTTAACGAAAGCAATAAGGAAAACAGAGCACCTAGTCCACAGACACACTTGATCATAATGTCGGATTGACCTAGTAAAAAAATTGTAGGAATAGAAAAAAATGATATGTTTCTGGATTCAATTATGTCCATGGTTTTGTTAATTGGCCTGATTCCTTGCTCTCCAAACAATCCTTCTACTTGATTAAATAAGGATGCAAATGCAATAAAATAAATTAATCCCATTCCAATAATTAGGTATTGGATACTGTTATGAGGTTCAATTTTTGTAAAAGCCGACTTAATACTATGCTTTAAATTTAAACTTTTTCTTATTACACTTGAGATCATTTCTAATATGATAATTTTTTAAATGTAAAAAGTAAATTTATTTACTATTAAAAAAGCTTTAAATAAAGCTTTTTGTTGTGTAAAATAAAAAAATCCTATTATTTGGAGAATAATTATGACAAAACTTATGACTGGTAAAAAAGGTATTATTTTTGGAGTCAGTAACAAAAGAGGCATAGGTTACGCCATTGCAGAAGCACTTTATAATCAAGGTGCAGACATCGCATTTACTTATGCTGGTGACATCATGGAACCTAGAGTAAGACCGATTGCAGAATCCATGAATTCTAAATTAATTATTAATTGCGATGTTACAAACGAAAATGATATTAAAACCGTGTTTTCAGAATACAAAAAAGTATATGGAACTATTGATTTTGTTGTTCATGCAGTAGCTTTTGCAAACAAAGAAGATCTTACTGGAAACTTTTCTGATGTCAGTATAGATGGTTGGAATTTAGCCCTTAACGTCAGTGCCTATTCCCTTGTTGCTATAGCCAGAGAAGCCAAGTCTTTAATGAACTCTGGGGGAACAATTACAGCTCTAACCTATTTGGGTGGAGAAAAATATGTTCCAAATTACAATATTATGGGTGTGGCAAAAGCAGCCCTAGAATCTAGCGTTCGTTACCTTGCTGCTGAATTTGGAGAAATTGGTGTTCGAGTTAATGCATTATCTGCTGGCCCTGTAAAAACACTTGCATTCAAAGGAATTGCTGGTTCTGATATTCTTTTAAAGATTAACAAAAATCGTGCACCAATGGGAACAAATATCACATTAGAAGATGTAGGTAATGCTGGTTTATATTTAGCATCACCATTATCTAGCGGTGTTAATGGTGAAACACATCATGTTGATGGTGGTGTTCACGCAGTAGCAATCTCTAAAAAAGATGCATTAATACAACTAGATCACGACAGCAAATAACGTTTAATATCAATTTTCAATAGTTGAATAGTTGGCAAGATTTATTTCAATAGTTGATCTAAATAGTTAAACAAATCAATTTTGATGGGCATTATGTAAGCGTGTTGGTTGTAATGAGTAGTTTTACTTAGTATTAACTTACCTAATTCACAGTTATACTTTAAATTTAATTCAAAGCTAGCTGGAAATGTAACCTTGTTTACACTCACCCAATACTCATAAGATTTCTGGCTTAATACAGGAGAAATTCCAATAAAAAGCTGTGTTTGACTAAACTCTTTTAAATATTGGTCAACTAATTCAATATCAAAAAAAGGTTGAGTAAAAAAACCATCTGTTCCGGCAGCTAATTTTTTTTTAGCATAATCGAGTTCATCTTCAAATGATTGCCGATATGGGTCTATTGCAGCGTAAACTGTTAGTTGTGGAAACTTGTTTTTTAGGGTTTTAGTAAGTTCTATTGGAGATGTTTCATAAACAGCATCTTGATGCGAGTCTCCTGAAACTAATAATATTTTTTTTAATCCTTTTTGTATCAACCTTTCAACGATTGTTACGTAATCTGATACGGATTTGTCTTTTGTTCTTAAATGCGGCAATGCGTCTATGTTGTGATCAAGCAACATGTCAACCATGTTATAACTTCTATGTTGAAGTTGTTTTATATCTGGAATATTTATACCACTTAATTGAGAATAAGTTTGCAATGATTGGATTGATTCATCAATTGTTTGCTGGCTATCTCTTGGTACTAATTCTAAAAAAATCATAGGACGTATAGTATCATGTTGCTGAATTTAATTCAGTGTTTTTTTCGATTAATGTAAGAAGCTCTTTTAAATCTGTTACAGGTTGTTGACATGAAAAATTTTGACAAAAATAATATGTTGTTTTTTGATCTATGGGTTTAAATCCTTTTTGATTTAGTGTTTCAGCTAAGATAGGTTGAGTATTTAAATCAATGTGTTGAATGATTGACAGTAGAGGTAGGTGATGTTTTATTTCAGCTAGATCTTCTGCTGATATTTTTCCAACTATCACGCAGGTGGTTAACCCTGATTCATATAAAAGTTGAGCAGATAACCAGCTTGTATACGCCATTGGATACCCATTAACTGTTGATGCAAACGTGTGTTGAACTGAAACAGCTACTTGGAATAAATCTGGATCATGAAGCAGCTGACTTAATTGTAGTAAAACATGATATAACAACCCATTGATTGATGGCAGTGCACCATCATAACTATCTTTCTGCTTCACAATAATATCGTCATTATCTGAATTAAAAAAACCTGCTGATGATTGATCCCAAAACTTATTTTTTGCTTGTTGAAAAACTGATTTTGCTTGAAATAAATAGTATTCGTCTTGAGTTCCTTTGTAGCAATTTAAGTAGGCATACAACAGATAAACATAATCATATGCTGTTGCATTTATCCCTTTATGATTATTTCGAAAACGGTGATAGAGTTGATTATTGGACATCAAATTCATTTCTATGAATTTTATTGAGTCAATTGCAATTTGAGTAAAATGTTGATCTGAAAGGAAATATCCAGCTTCAGCATAAGCTGCAATCATTAGCCCATTCCAATCTGTTAAAATTTTATCATCTAAACTGGGTCTAATTCGTTTTGATCGTTCAGTGTATAATTTTTTTTGAATATGATCCCATTGATTTTGTTCTTGTTTTGACAAATCATGCGATGCATATAAAATATTATGCTGGATTTGTTTTCCTGTTGATTCATCTTTGAAATTACCATTTGCAGCTATATTAAATGTTTGCGTTAAAAATGATATCTCATCTTCAGATAAAAACGACTTTAATTCGTTTAACTCCCAAATATAAAACTTTCCTTCAACACCCTCTGAATCAGCATCTTCTGCGCTGTAAAACCCACCATCTTTATGACGTAATGTTGTTAGCACATAATTACTGATATCATGAACAACTTGTCTATAAAAAGGATCTTGAGTGACTTTGTAAGCTTGTGAATAGGCTATCATTAACTGAGCTTGATCATATAACATTTTTTCAAAGTGAGGCAAAATCCATTGTTCATCTGTAGAATAGCGATGAAACCCATGTCCAACTTGATCATAAATTCCTTTTTGTCTAAGTACTTTTAATGTAGCAGATGTCATATCAAGAGCTGATTTATTTTTGGTTAAATCATAGTATCCTAATAAAAAATTAAACTTATGAGGCGTTGGAAATTTTGGAGCAGACCCAAAGCCTTTATAAGCTTGATCATAAGAGGATTCAATTTGTTTGAAAGCTTTATCTAATACGTGTCTATCTATAGTTCCAATTACATTATTTCGGTTTTGTTGAATAAGTTGAACAACAATTTGATTAGCAGAATCTAAAGCTTTATCTTTATCTTCTTTCCAAATTTGAGCAATATAACTTATAAGATCAAGCATGCCAGGTTGCTGACCTCTAGAGTGTTTTGGAAAATATGTTCCAGCAAAAAAAGGACGCTTATCTGGGGTCATAATAATAGTGAGTGGCCAGCCTCCTTGGCCTGTCATCATTTGACAAACAGTCATATACAAATGATCAATATCTGGACGTTCTTCCCTATCCACCTTGATATTTATAAATGACTCGTTCATTAATGAAGCTACTTCAGAGTCTTCAAATGATTCTCTTTCCATCACATGACACCAATGACACGTTGAATACCCTATCGATAAAAAAACAGGTTTATCTTGCTCTGCAGCAGCTTTAAAAGCATCATCACTGAAAGGATACCAATGAACGGGATTATCTTTGTGCTGTAATAAATATGGGCTCTGTTCTGAAGATAAATGATTTTTTGTCATAGGTTATCATACTATCATATTACGTTTTTAATGATTACACATATTTTACTCTACCCTTTTTTTATTGTCCGTATTACTCTATTGAAGATGTTTGCACAATTTTCAAATCACTTTGGATAATCAATGACACTAGCTGATGTTCTTATTTTTAGAGGAGTGGGACAAACGTATTCTTACGATTTAGGTGAGTATAATGAGCACAATGTTCATGTTGGAGATCATGTAAATATCCGATTTGGTCGTAGTCTTGCTACAGGTCTTGTTATTTCTACGAGAGAAAAAAACTCGTCTAATACTATTCACTTTAAGCCAATTGACTCTAAAAATGATTCCCTACCCTTTCTATCTTCAGAATTTATCAGCATGATTGAATGGTTTAGCCAATTTTATCAATGTACACCGTTTAAAGCTTATCAAACAATTATTGGCAAGAAAAAAAGTCGTCCTGTTAAATTGGAAACGGCAGATATGACGACTCAATCATCACCTTTTACACTATCAAACGAACAACAAACAGCTTTAGATAATATTCACTCCATTTCAGGTTTTGGTTGTCATTTATTACATGGTATTACTGGAAGTGGGAAAACTGAGATATATCTACGACTAGCAGAACAATGTCTAAGCAACAATACATCCATCATTATTTTATGCCCCGAAATTTCTTTAACCCCTCAATATACAAAACAATTCAAAGAACGATTTAATGATAATGTTTGTCTTCTTCACTCTGGATTAACGCCAAAACAAAAAGAAGAACAATGGAATAAAATTATGACATTGAAAGCCAGTGTGATTATTGGGCCCAGATCTGCTATTTTTGCCCCAGTAACTCAACTGGGCATGATTGTGATTGATGAGGAGCATGATTTATCTTACAAACAAGATAATCATCCCCGTTACGACACACAAGATGTTGCGTTATGGAGAGGAGCTTACCATCAATGCCCTGTTGTTCTAGGATCAGCTACGCCTGCTATTGAAACATACGCCAAGGCTAAACATAAAGTTGACTCATCTGTTCCTTTTTCATATTCAAAACTTATTAATCGAGTCAGTGGACATCCCCTACCCAAAATCAAAACTATTGACATGCTTTCAATTAAGCAAAATGGAGATTTTTCTCTCATTTCAAATCAGCTACTAGACTCCATGAAAATTCATTTAAACAGAAACAAAAAAGTGATTATTTTAATAAACCGAAGAGGCTTTTCAACCCATATTTCATGTCAGCACTGTGGTAGCGTTTTAGCATGTAAAGGTTGCGGGCTAAGTTATACGTTTCATCAAAACAAATCTTTACATTGTCATCGCTGTGACTTGTCAATTCCACTCACACATCATTGCCCTAGTTGCAAAAAAAATCGACTTGGATTTTCTGGAATTGGCATCCAAAAAGTAGAACTTGAATGTCGTCAGCATTTTCCTGATGCCTCAATCATTCGCCTCGACAAAGATTCAGCTTCAACGGGAAAAAAAATTGAAGAAAAACTTGATCTTTTCAAACAAGAAGGTGACATCTTAATTGGCACTCAAATGGTTGCAAAAGGTCATCATATAGAAGATGTTACTTTAGTTGGCGTACTTGGCATTGATACGTCTTTAAACTTACCTGATTATCGCTCTGCAGAGCGTGCCTTTCATCTGCTTCTTCAAGTTGCTGGTCGATCTGGTCGAGGTGAAGATCCTGGAGAAGTTGTCGTTCAAACTTTCCAACCGAATCATTATATTTTTTCATTTTCTGAACAACATAACATAGATGGATTTACAGAAAGAGAATTGCAATTTAGACAAGATCTTTTTTATCCTCCTTTTTCGGATATGGTTCATTTAATTATCAGCTCTGAATCGATAGACTTTGCATCAAGCTTTGCTGACGTGGTTGCGACGCATATACGGTCGAGTTGCTGTCCCTTGTCAGACTCCATTTTAATATCAGGTCCTAATCCAGCTCCAATTGAAAAAGTTCGAAATTTTTATCGCTTTCAACTTATTTTAAAATTTCCTAACTCAAAGCAAAATAAAGTTAGAGATATATTAAGTTCATCACCTAAACCAACAAAACATGTTAGATATATTATTGATTTTTCACCTAAGCAACTTTTATAAAATGTTATAACTTTCTAGCTAATACCCACAAAAAACCACCCTCTAAAATGGACCATAGTGGAATAAGTATTACAGAAATAAGTTGATAACTATCGATTAATATTCTATCTGCATTTATAATTCCTACAACAGCAACTCCATTTGCGATGCCTAAAAACAAGCCTAATACAACTAAAAACTTTGGTATCATTTTGTTTGTCCATGCTAAACCACTTACTACAATGAACCAAATACAGGCTGAAAAGTGCCATAACAAAAAATTATCTGAACTGTAAAACTGAAATCGAGCATATATTTTTTTAGTCTCAATATCAATATCTGACAATGTATTTATCATTGGCATAAAATTTCTTGCAGATTCTACGTAATCAAATAAGGCCGACCCTAAACCAATTAAAATCAACACACTAACCCAAGACATATAGGCTCTATTTTCTGGTCTAGCTAAATGATGAAAAACCATAATGACTGCAATAAAACACAAAAAAGCTAAAATATTAGACCAATCTTTTATTGTAATGTAGAGTGTAAATTGCTGAGCCCTTTCAAAAAAGGCTAATGAGGGGGTTCCTCTTAAAAAACTTGGTAATAATTGTGAAACAATAATAGAAATTGTCCAAAAAAAACCAGACAAAATAGCAAACATACTTCCTAGTTTTAAAAAACTTTTTGTTTTATTTTGCTCATCCATTGCAACTTCCTTTACTTTATATAATTAAATAATAACTGATTTTTTTTTAAATTCTAAATTGTTTTTATAAGTCTATGATTAACTTTTCTTTTGCTAACATCACATGTTGAGTTTTTGAGACATTTTTTTTTAGTTGAATTTCCATTTCATCAAGCTCTTCATCCGATCTTATCGGGTCGTGATGAAAGGCGACGCATGTTTTAACGTTTGTAACATCAAGAAGCTGACTTAGCATACTTATTGAACTATGCCCCCATCCTTTTTTTTGTTCCATTTCTTCATCCCTGTACTGCATGTCATGTATTAATAAATCAGCTCCGTCAAAAAAAGAGGCAAATTGATCTATAGTTTTGTGTGATTTAATAGGTGAATTCAGCTCATTATCTGGGCAAAACACCAGCGTTTTGTTTTTGTAACTTATTTTATAGGCATAGCAATGCCCCGGATGATTGGTCAATATTTTATTAATTTTAATCTCATCACAAAATTGAGACTCTAAGTCATGTATACTTAAGTTTTCAATATTACTTGGAAGATCACTAAATTTGACAGGAAATTGTATTCCATTCATTTGATCTGTCAAATTGCTTCTAGAATGCTTTTCAAAAGCTGAATAAAACTCTACTCGTTGGTTTGGCATATAAATTTGAGGAAAAAAAGGAAGGCCTTGAATATGATCCCAATGAAAATGAGTTGATAAAATCCTAATAGTTTCTAGAGGGTGATGAAGCAATTTTTCACCTAACTTTTTAATTCCTAAACCAGCATCTAGTATCAATTGAACATCGTCTTCAAAGATTACATTAACACATGTGGTGTGCCCGCCATAGCTATCGTATTCTCGTCCAGGAGCTGGGCAAGAGCCTCTTACGCCCCAAAATTCAACTTTCAATTTTTTTCTCCATAAATCTCATTATTTAAATACAACTTTTTATAGTAATTTAAACATTTTTTATT
>JAYOLY010000020.1:14789-22498 GCA_038120575.1 Rickettsiales bacterium | reverse complement strand
TATTAGAACCCAATCTTAACCACTTAGATATATGAATCAAATCAGATTGAAATGACAATCCGCTTGGAGTTAAACCAGCTACAACAACATTGTCGTTTATTTTAACAGAAATTGAAGCGGATCCAATCCCATTTTCAAGCAGAGCACTATGATGAGTCAACACTAAAACAGCCTGTTGAGGACGATGAGACAATGTAAATGTCGCTGTAAGTTCGCTTTCATTAGCCATAAAAAAACGATATGCATGATTATTTTTTGAATGCTCCACTAGTTTAAATGAGATATCCATATTACTCACCACCTCAGGACGAGTAAAATCTGCGATATAGTGATGGCTAACATCTTCTGATTCGATACTAGATGTCCAAGGAGATTGATACGATCCATTAAATATCCAACCCTCTTTTTTATCAGGCGTTCGCACCTTTAAACGTCCATACCATCTATCAACAATAGAAACAGTCTGTTTTGCTTTAACAACCCCAATAGAATCATAGGGAGGATTGACATCCTTAACGGACACGTCATAAGACACAATAGACGTTAATTGATTACCATCAATAACAAATTCATTACGCTGTCCACCAACATAGACCCAACCTTGTTTATTTCCTGAAACTAACACCTTTACGTAAGTCGTTTTAGCGTCAATGACTGGGTAAGAATATAAATAATGAACAACACCAAGAGACTTAGATTTTTTTCCTAAAACAGACTCTCTTATTAAAATTCCTTCTTTATGTTGAATAGTAACAAAAGAGGGCACATTAGACGCTGCTAAATATGAAGAAAAAAATAATAATAAAAATATAAGCTTAAAATACATATTACTAAGATTACCAAATAAATCGTATTAATTTAAATTAAAACTATACATCAACAGTTATCGAATTAAATAAATCTAATAAGTTATCGTAAAAAAAATGAAAAATTTCTTTTATTTTATAGTTTAAAATTAAAACAGTATGTTGATTTAAAAATTTAGAAAAACATTTGGTGGAGGTGAGCGGAATTGAACCGCTGTCCAAAACTGCTACAATATAAACCCCTACGAGCGTAGTTTTTGATTTAATTTAACTCTAGTAACGTTCAAAAACAAACTTTAAAAAAGCTAGATTGATCATGATGTCATCTTATATACTCAATCACTATATAAAATTAAGTTGGGTTTTATCGTCTCCGGAGTATCCAACATTATCCGAATAACGGGCAGTTAATTAATTAATTAAGCTGCAGCTGTTGCAGCTGTATGCCAGCTGCTTGGACTGTTATATGCAGTGCCATTTATGTTTTTCCGCCTTTTTACGAGGCCAGGCAGCTCCTCGGCTCGCGCTTTATATCTAAGACAATTCTGTCGAAACCAAAACACCCCCAACCCATATTTTGACATAAAAACATGTGTTGCGAGTGTTTTTTTAATATAAACACACACTATAAACAATTAATAACATATCAAAGATCTCTATTTTAAGCTGAAAGAGCTTAAAACAAATACAACTATTTGTAAATATTAACTATAAACTACCCTTAAAAAAAGAAATTAAACCAAGGCAATGCAATCAATTTCTACCAACACATTTAAAGGTAACCCTGCAACCGCAACAGTCGCACGTGCTGGCTTATGATCGGAAAAATATGTTGCATAAATCTCGTTTACAACTTTAAAATCTGCCATATCTTTCAAAAATATAGTAGTTTTAACAACTTTTGAAGCATCACAACCCGCTTCTTTTAAAACAGCAAACAAATTATTTAACACCTGAATCGTTTGAGCTTCAACAGTATCACCAACCAATTGACCTGATTGAGGATCCAAGGCAATTTGACCAGAACAAAAAACAAACCCATTTGCTTTTGTAGCTTGAACATAAGGACCAATAGCAACAGGGGCATGAGTAGTAGACACAATATCAATCATAAAAACAACCTATCCTTTGTAAAAATATACCCACATTATACCGTGATTTACTTATAAAGCAATTAAAACGACACCTTAACGTTTAACACAGAAATGCTTTATACTTAACACATGAATAAAGACGCTTTAAGAGACTACAGACTTCTACTTGAACATACGCAAAACCAATTAGATAGTATGATCTATGAACTAGAATCTGTTTCAACTCAAACCATTTCAAATTTTCCAACAGAACTAAAGTTTGATGCCGTGCCTATTATTCGTCGGTTAAAAGAAGCCAAAAAATTAACACAAGAATCATTATTTATTCATAGAGAACGTAAAAAAGCCAAATAAGTTAAACTCAAATTCTGTGATATACTTTTTTCATGAATCAACACATTATTGATAAACTGAATCAAAGCATTCCCAAGTATATTTTTGACATAGCAAAACAATGTCAAACACATCAATTCGACAGCTACGTTGTTGGCGGAGCCATTCGAGATGCCTTGCTCAATCGTCCAACGTTTGACATTGATATGACAACCAATGCCTTGCCAGAAGACATCGAAGAACTGTTTCCAACCACACTTCCAACTGGAAAAGCATTTGGAACAATTACCATTGTTCATAAAGAAAACAACATCACTCATCATATTCAAATGACAACATATCGTTGCGATGGAAACTATGTAAATGCCAGACATCCAAATCAAGTAAACTATGAAACCTCAATACACAAAGACCTTCAACGACGAGATTTCACAATCAATGCCCTTGCTTATAACCCCCTTACAAAAGAATTAATAGACAACTTTGACGGACTTTCAGATCTTGAAAATAAAACCATAAAAGTTATTGGCGATGCAACAAAACGTTTTAGCGAAGACACATTACGATTATTTCGCTGTTGTCGCTTTGCTTCTCAACTCAACTTTAATGTTGAGGAAAAAACGCTTTCCTCACTTCAGGATTTGTCCCCTCAATGTATCTTACCTTCAAAAGAACGACTCTATCATGAATTAACCCTCTTACTTCAATCAGAAAACCCACAAATTGGATTAACCTTACTTCAACAAACAGGACTAGGAAAACGACTATTTCCAACCTTTGATACTATTCCAACCGACTGCATAAACACGCTAAAACAACAACACAAATCCATCCGATGGGCTTATATTTTACAATATCTTAATCCATCAGAAGCACTTACATTATTGCCATTTCCAAAAAAAGATCAACAAGAAATTTTAAAATTAATTCAATATAATTTTGACCCAATAAAAACAACATTTTCGATAAAAAAACTAGCTCTTACGGGCAAAGATATTCAACAGCTAGGATATAAAAATAAAGACATTGGAACCATTCAACGTTATTTATTTAATAAAGTAATCAATGATATGACACTTAACACAAAAGAAACTCTCTTAACAATCATCAAAAAGAATTTCTAAGCATTTAAGATGATTTTGTAGCTATCCTAGTTTTGCCTTTATTAAAAGTCATTAAGAGTAATGGAAGCAAGGTTAAATCTATAAATAACGCCAATGACAAAATAATTGCTGTATATTTGCCCAAGTTTTGATTAGGCACAAACGATCCAAACATCAACGATCCAAAGGTGACAACCAACGTCAACGTCGTAACAAACAATGCGGGAACAGTATATGTCAACACAGACGCCATCGAATCTAAAGGAGACTTTCCTTCTTTAAGATATCGTTGATAATTTACAACAATATGAACAGTGTCATCAACTGCAATACCTAAACAAATACTTGCAACCAATACACTTCCATAATCCATATTTTCACCTAAAAGTGGAAATAAACTCCCTCCTAAAACAATAGGTAAGACATTAGGAATTAAACTAATAAATCCCATTTTAATCGATCTTAAAACTAAAATAATAATAAAAGAAATGGCTAAAACAGCAAAAAATAAACTAAAAATTATTGAGCGTGTCAACGGGTCAACCAATCGTTGAAACATCGATGGCCGACCTGTCATCACAACACTCAAATTTAACTCTGATGCTTTTTGTTCAATATTTTCCATTAACTTAATCCAGTCTTTAGAATCACGCAAATCAACCATGGCTGTTAGTCTTAATTTATCTTGTTTATTCGTAATTTGATTATTAATATCTAAACCTGGTGGCAAACTAAATATATACAGCAACAATTCTTGAGCAACTAAATTATCATCATTTGGAATAGTATAATATGCCTCATCACCATCATGTAAATATTTATTTAAATCCTTAATAACATCAAGCAACGATGTTACAGATGTAATACCATCAACATCTTTAACCCAATGTTGTAGTATATCAGCACGTCTTAAAAAGTCTGCGTCATAAATTCCATCAACTTCATTTGAATCAACAACAATTTCTAGCGACAGAGGTCCACCAAATTTTTCCACCATAAAATTACTTGATTGAGCAATTGGAACATTGTCATCAAAGTATCCTATTGGATCAGAGTTAATATTAATTTTTGTAACCAAAAAGACACAATACAGACCCAAAATGAGAAATAATGAATAAATTAACATTTTATACTTAAGCAACAATCGAATAAAATTTAAAGAAAACAAACTAGGCTTAAACTTTTTAATGTCTTGATTAACAGTGGTTTTTAAAGGAAGCCATTTAAAGGCAGGAATAGCAAAAAAATAAGTATAAACCCACGCCAACACTGTTCCACTTCCAGCCATAAATCCAAACTCTTTTAACGCAGGAAGCTCTGAAAACATAAAACTATAAAAACCAACAGCGGTCGTGACACTAGTTAGCAATGTAGGCGTAAAGTTTTTTTCAGCAGCAAAATAAAGAGCGTCAACGGAATTAGCGTATTTCTTTAAATACGATCTATACGACACTAAAATATGTGCTACATCAGCAATGCTTATCCCAATCAAAATCTGTGCAACAAAAATTGTTAAATTATGAATTGTTATATTAAAAACAGAAATTAAACCATAAGCAGAGATAGAGACAAACATTAGCATAAAAAAAGACACAACCACACCAAAAATAGTTCGAGTACAAACCCATAATAAAATGAGTGCAAGAGCAATTACAATTGGAAAAAGCTTTTGCATATCAAGAATAGATCCTTCTTTAAATGAATATGTTAAAGCAGCAGATCCATTCAAATAAAATTGATGATCACCTTTATCTATCTGAGTTAACATATCCCTAACATAATTAACAGCCTGATCAAATTCAGATAAATCAGAATCTGGCCGCATATTAATGTTTATTAACGTGGTATCAAAGTCCTTATTGATTAAATAATTACTTAAAAATTTATGCGTTTTAACAATTTTTTTTCTGGAATCTAGATACGCCTGAGTTAATGGTTGATCTAAATCGATAAAGTTTTGTACAGCTAAATTAGACTCTTCTGCAGATATAAACTGAAAATTTATCAGTGAATCAACTCGAACACTATGAGGTGTTTGCCATAATCTATCAGATAAATCAGCTAACAATGTAACTGATTCAGTATCAAATATACCGGAAGGACTATGAATAGCAACAACCAGTGTATCGCTTCCATTAAATTCATTTTCAAATTGTTCAAGATTTAGTAGATTTACATTATCTTTTTCAAAAAAAATGCGATAAGAAAAATCTTCTTTTAACTGCAACATGTTGTAAAACATGAGAGCAGTAAAAAAACACATTATAAAGAAACATTTTAAAGAGTGATTAAATATAAAAGTTAAAATATTTTTTTTTAAACTTTGCTTAATCACAAAAAAAACTAACCCTTTTCTGACAAATACTTCTCAGCTTCTAAAGCAGCCATACATCCAGATCCTGCAGCTGTAATTGCTTGTCTGTATATTTTATCTTTTACATCTCCACAAGCAAAAACACCATCAATATTGGTCTTAGTACTTCCTGCCTGAGTAATCACATATCCATCAGAATCTAAGTTAATTTGTCCATTTAAAAAATCGGTGTTAGGTTTGTGTCCAATCGCATAAAACAATCCATTCGCCTCGAGCAATGATTCCTCTTGAGTCACATTATTTTTGATCCGAACATGACTTAAAAGTTGATCTCCAACAGCTTCTATAGCTTCTGTATTCCACAAAATCTCAAGCTTATCGTTTGAAAAAGCACGCTCCTGCATCACTTTAGACGCTCTTAACGCGTCTTTTCTAACTAGCATATAAACTTTTGAACCAAATTTTGTCAAAAAACAAGCCTCTTCAACAGCACTATCCCCACCACCAATAACAACTAACGGTTTATTTCTAAACAATGGTAACGCTCCATCGCAAACAGCACACGCAGACATCCCTTTTTGCCAAAACACATCTTCGCCTTTAATATTTAAGCGTTTCGCAGTTGCTCCAGTTGCAATAACAACCGTATTTGTTTCAACAACATGATCGTCCCAATACACTTTAAATGGCTGTTGAGATAAATCAACTTTACTAACGGTTTTAGTATGAATACTCGTTCCACAATGCTCTGCCTGATCCCTCATTTTCATCATTAATTCAGGACCACTAATTTCTTTAAAGCCAGGAAAATTTTCTACATCTGTTGTAGTAGTAAGCTGACCGCCAGCTGCAACACCACCAGCCATTTCACCTTCAAACATAACTGGATTTAATAAAGCTCGCCCTAAATATATACCAGCTGTATGAGCTGCTGGTCCTGAACCTATAATAACAACTTGTTGTTTTTCCATAACATACCTACCTTATTTCAAAAAAATCTTCATCAGACTCAACTTTATCAGATTCTTGTCCATCCCAAAAGCCTGCATCAGCACTGTCATATTCTTTAGGTTGTTTGCCACTCCAATACTTTTCATTATAGACAAATTCCTTAGGACTAAATTCAGTAGCAATTTTCTTAGTTTTCCAATTGACCATTACAGATATTAAACCTTTTGGTTTTTTAAAATAATGATAGGGCACCTCTTTCAATGCTTCTATCATATACTCCTTCCACATTTGTGCAGGAACCCACCCACCACTAACTTTAGTAGTTGGTGTATTATCGTCATTTCCAACCCAGGTTGCACAGACAAGTTGAGGTGCAAACGCAACAAACCATGCATCTCTGTAGTCTGATGTCGTGCCTGTTTTACCTGCAATGGGTCGAGGTAAATTAGCACCTCTTCCAGTTCCGTTTTTAATAATACCCTGCATCATTTCAACTAGGGTTGCAATTAAATTGGAATTAAACACTTGAACAGGTTTGGCTTTGTATTCATAAAGCGGAGACCCATCTCGATCAACAATGCGAATGATTCCAGTCGGATCCACTTTTTTTCCCATAGTAGCCAATGTTCCATAAGCTGAAGTTAGCTCCATCATGGTCACTTCATTAGATCCCAACGGAGTCGACAAGACAGCTTTTGTCGGCGAAACTATACCTAACTTTTTAGCTATACGAACACAATTTTCAGGTCCAATTAAAGAATTAATTCGTATTGCAACAACATTAACAGATTTTTCCAAAGCTCGTCTCATAGAAATATTCCCCGAGTATTTCTGAGAATAATTTGATGGCGAATAAGGACCTTCAACAGTATTAATTGTAACAGGAGAATCATCAAAAATATCGCCAGGTGAAAACCCTTTTTCTAAGGCAGCAAGATATAAGAAAGGTTTGAAGGATGATCCAGGTTGTCTTTTTGCCTGAGTCGTTCGATTAAATGAACTTTTTAAAAAATCATGCCCTCCAACCATCGTCTTTATATGGCCATTGTGAGGGTCTAAAGAAAGTAAGGCAGCCTCGCGAAAATTCAAACTAGGAACTTTTTCACCA
>JAYOLY010000020.1:0-14779 GCA_038120575.1 Rickettsiales bacterium | reverse complement strand
CCAACCCATTTTGGCGTACTACCATACTCTATCCACTTATCAACAACCTCTTCACCTTTTTTTTGTAAATTATAATCCAACGTCGTATATACTTTCATACCAGAGGTGTATGTCGCCTCTTCTCCATACATAGAAATCAATTGTTTAATAATGTATTCAGTAAAGTATGGTGCTTTGTATTTAAGTTTTTTTCTTTTCGAAATCAATAATGTTTCATCAAAGGCAGCCATTGCTTCCTCATTAGTGATTAGCTTAATTTTTGCTAGTCGATTAAGTACAATTTTTTGACGCGTCTTTGCTCGCTTAAAATTTCGAATTGGACTATATAATTCTGGTCCAGTTAAAAGCCCAACAAGTAATGCCGATTCCGCTAGATTAAGATCTGATGCTGTTTTGTTAAAGTATAGTTTAGAAGCCGACTGAATTCCGTAAGCATTGTGCCCCCAATAAACTTGATTTAAATACATCTGCAAAATTTCTGTTTTAGTATATTGTCGTTCTATTTGTACAGCTAAAATAGCTTCTGCAAGTTTTCGATTTAAGTTTTGTTTTCGAGTTAAAAACAAATTTCGAGCAAGCTGCTGGGTTAGTGTACTTCCACCTTGAACAATTCGACCGGCTTTAAGATTGATAACCATTGCTCGGGCAATCCCTTTAAAATCAATTCCTTTGTGACTGTAAAAATTTGAATCTTCAACAGAAACAACAGCTGTTTTTAAAACATCTGATATCAATTCAATTGGAATAAGTTCTCTATTTTCTTCTCGATGCAATTCTGCCAAAACAACATTATCTGTTGAATAAATCTTAGTCGTTTCAGCTGGAATATACGTGCTTATTTCATCAATGTCGGGTAGCTTTTTTGAAATATTAAAAACAATCACACTAAAAACAATCACACCTAAGACAAATAACGCACAAAAAAAGAAAAAAATATTTTTTAAAATAGCAAAAAAACGCTGAGAATTTTTTTTATGTTGTTGATAGCGAGCACCAACAGACTTTTTCTTAGAAATTTGTGTTACTTTTCCGATTGAATAGCGTGATCTAAAAATCACAATTAACAACTCCTGAACAAGAAATATATTTTAAAAAAAAATTATAGCACAACTTTAGCACTAGATTTAATATTTTTTTTTGTAGGATTAGACTAGACATCATAATTTAACATCGCTACCATTAAACTAAGCTTACAACGAAGGAGTTTAAACAATGTCGCTTGAAGAAGAATTCTTATCAGGACTTGTTGATATCATTCCAGACGATATTAAATCTAAATTAACTCAAAAACCATTAAACATTAAATGGGGAGCTGATCCATCAGCCCCAGACCTTCATTTAGGTCATGCCGTTGTCTTAAACAAATTAAGATGTTTACAAAAAATGGGTCACACTATTCAATTTGTCATTGGCGATTTTACAGCTATGATTGGAGACCCAACAGGAAAGTCTGAAACCAGAAAACAACTAGACAAAGCTACTGTCCACGCCAATGCAAAAACCTATCAAGACCAAGTGTTTAAAATTTTAGATAAATCAAAAACAGAAATCCATTACAACTCTACTTGGCTAAACAAATTAACTAGCCAAGACATGATTAAACTTGCTGCCCACTATAACGTTGCACGAATGTTAGAACGAGACGATTTTAATACGCGATACAAAACAGGACAATCCATTAGTATTCATGAATTTTTATACCCATTACTTCAAGGATACGACTCTGTTGAACTCAAAAGCGATCTTGAGCTTGGTGGTACAGATCAAAAATTTAATCTTTTGGTAGGCAGGCAACTTCAGCGAGATTATAACGCTGGTGTAGAACAAGGCGTTATCACAGTTCCTATTCTTGAAGGATTAGATGGCACCAAAAAAATGTCTAAATCGTTAAATAATCATATTGCCATTTTAGATTCACCCAACGACATGTTTGGAAAAACTATGTCAATTCCAGATCATTTAATTAGTCGCTATGTCATGCTTTTAACAACAACACCAACAAAAGAAAGACTTGAACAAGAAAATGCTATAAAAAATAATGAATTAAACCCTAGAGATGCAAAAATTAAACTTGCAAAAACACTCATTACCCAATTTCATAGTGCAAAAGATGCCGATGATGCTGCAACAGAGTTTGCAAATATTTTTTCAAAAAAAGAACTTCCTTCCGATATTCCAATAGAATCTGTCAATGGCACACCTAAATTAATAGATTGGATTGTAGAAAAAAACATTCTATCTTCAAAAAAAGAAATGACTCGCTTAATTCAACAAGGAGCAGTCAGTTTAAATGGTGAAAAAATTACAGATTCAGGAACTATTTTATCTATCCAAAACGATGATATCTTAAAAATTGGCAAACGAAAATTTTTTAAATTAGTTAAAGCCTAAAAAATTTCTTCAAAAAAAATACTATTACACCAGTTTAATTTTATGCTATGGGATTAGTATTATTTTGCAAGGGATCTAGACTAGAATCGCTACTATTTGGATTTCCCTCTGAAAGTTCAAGAGCTCTCAAAGATCGCACAAATTCTTCATATTCAAAAACAGCATCTCTATAATGTTCACTATTTTCGCCACAAATTAAATGCTGACCAGTAGCATTAAAGCATAGAGACATTTCTTCAAAAACTATGTGATCAGCATGATTCCTACCCAAGAAATGTGTATCAGGTAATAACCCTGATATAACTCTAAAACCATTTGATACATATGAAGCCATCAATAATGCATGTCCAAAAATACGATTCAAAGTTTGCTGTGTAGAATCATCAGAAACATCTTCTATCCCTGCAAGCACAAGAGCATCTACAGTCCCTGAAGAAGATGTATTACCATATGGTACCTGTGTATTGTTATCACCAGGATTAACACCTAAACCCATCTCAAAACCTCGTTCACTCAATTTATAAAAATATAAAAAATATAAATTTATATATAAATTATCGTAAAAAAATATAAAAAATTGCACGTTTTATTTTTTAAAATTAAAAAAGACGTTTCACGTGAAACACATTCATCACTACTCAAAAAAAAAATAGCCACGTATAATGCACGTAATGTTTATTACAGGAACCAATACAGACATAGGAAAAACAATTGTAACGGGCCTTATTGCTCGATATTTATTTAATCAATCATCTTCTGTTGTGACACAAAAATGGATTCAAACAGGATCAACACAATTCTCTGAAGATATCCAAACACACTGGTCATTAATGGGGTGCAATCCAAAACCATTCACACACCTACTTGATGACATCTGCCCATATCAACTAAACTACCCTGCCTCTGCTCATCTTGCAGCGAAACTAGCTCAAGTAGACATAGATTGTGAAAAAATTAAGCAATCATACTGGAAACTAAAAAAACAATTTGATCATGTTCTTGTTGAAGGCCTTGGAGGACTACTAGTCCCAATTAATCATCACATCACAACAGCAACGCTCATCAAAGACCTTAATTTACCTGTCATCATTGTATTTTCAAACGAGTTAGGTGCCATAAATCACAGTTTACTGACAATAGACTATTGCAAGCATCACAATATAAACATTTTAGGCTTAATTGCAAATCATCCCAAAAAAACAACAGACGCGCTAATCAAAAAAGACAATCCCCACATCATCTCGACAATAAGCAACATTCCTATTCTTGCCTCCATACCATATATAGAAGATCTACAAGCTCCCCTAGATCAAGAACCATGGTTTATAGAATTGTCGAATAACTTAGAAAAACTTTATAATACTGCATATGAAACACGTTAATCTAACATTTTCAAAACCAACTATTCCAACAATAAACTGTTTGGGTCTAGGTGTCTTTGATGGCATTCATCTGGGACATCAACAACTCTTGAAAGAAGCAGATGCCCTACTAACATTTGAGCCACACCCAATAACTATACTTAAAAATATTCAAGTGAATCGCTGAACCACACACGAACAACTGCCTCTTTATATCCCGCAACTATTTACATTAGAGTTTACAAAAGATATCGCAAGAATGAGTCCAGACGATTTTTTAAATGATATTATTTTAAAAAAAATTAATCCTAAAAAAATTGTTGTGGGCTATGATTATCATTATGGTCACAAAAAAGAAGGCAATATTGCAACCTTAAAACAATGGGGAACAGAAAACCAAATCGACATCATCGAAATTAATCCCTTTACCATTGATAATATACCAATCAAAAGTAGACTCATTCGCAAAACACTCACAGAAGACAACTTTAACCAAGGCATAGAATGGCTTGGACATTCCTATTTAATCAAAGGAACTGTCATCAAAGGTGATGGCCGCGGAAAAACAATTGGATTTCCAACTGAAAACATCGCCGTAGCAACAAACAAATGTATTCCTCAATATGGCGTTTATAAAGGAACAACCACAATGAATCAAACAAGCTACAATGCAATGATTTATATCGGAAACAAACCTACATTTAACCACACACACAGATCCATTGAAGTGCATATACTTAATTTTGATCAAGATATTTATAATCAAACCATAGATGTCTTTCTTGAAAAAAAGATACGAGACCATCAAAAATTTGATTCAACAGAAACATTAATTGCTCAAATTAAAGACGACATCAACCTATGCTATGAACCTTAACTATTGGCTTCTTGCTTGTCGCCCCAAAACATTAACCGCATCCATTTGCCCTGTACTCGTTGGTCTTACACTTGCCATAAAAATAGCCCCCCTTAACAACCTAATCGCAGGATTAACATTGCTTTGTGCAATACTGATTCAAATTACAACCAATTTTGCCAACGATTATTTCGATTTTAAAAAAGGTGGTGATACAAAAGACAGACTCGGCCCTGAACGCATGGTACAAACAGGCAAGATAGCTGCAAACACAATGAAACAAGCAACAATCATCACCTTACTTAGCGCCTTATTGATAGGGCTCTTCCTTGCATATTCAGCCGGTTGGCCCATTTTTGTTATTGGAATGCTAAGTTTAATATTTGCAATTTTATATACAGGAGGCCCATTTTCTTTGGCATATACAGGTACGGCAGATTTATTTGTACTAACCTTTTTTGGGCCTATTGCTGTAATGGGCACAGTCTATATTCAACACCAAATATGGTCCATTCCAGCTGCTATAGCAGGGTTAGGTCTTGGCCTAATTGCAACCGCTATTCTTGCAGTTAATAACACTAGAGATTATCAAGAAGACAAACAAAACAACAAAAAAACAATAGTTGTCAGACTGGGTCAAACAGCAGGAAAAATCCAATATTGCATCTGTATAGGCCTGCCAATACTGTTATTAGCAACTCAAATAGACAATATTAAAACAACGATATTAGTCTTTCCAATTTCATGTATTAGCATCGTATTAATACGTCAAATATGGATAAAAAAAGATGCATATCTCAATCCACTATTGGGACAAACAGGTCTATATTTGACACTATATAGCATCACATTGATCCTAGTTTATCTGCTACCAGCTTAATACAAGGTAAGCTGAGGTCTTAATTTAGCTAATGTCTTAGGTCCAATGCCTTTAATTTGCAACAACTGATCTAGAGATGTAAACGATCCGACTTGTTGCCGAAACGCAATAATTAATTCTGCTGTTTTAATGCCTACTCCAGATAACGCTGTCAACTCTTGAACAGAAGCTTGATTAATATTGATCAATACAGACTTAAAAGGCTGAGTTGAATGTATATCAGAATCAGAGTTTTGCAAGGTTTTATGAGGAACTAAAATTCGCTGTCCATCTTTCACCTTTGCAACCAAATTTAATTGATCCAAATCGGCCATTCCTGTTGGGCCACCAGCAAGAGTAAGAACATCGAGCACACGTTGATTATCATCAACATCATATACACCAGGACTAAAGACAGCCCCGGCAATATGAACACGTAAAAGAGCTGATTCAGACTGTTTAGACTCTGAAACATTTTTTTGATAACCCATTGACTCATTTGAGAAGACACGAGCATCTTTCGACTTAAAGTATGTTTGTCCCCATTGCAACACTAACCCTAAAAAAAGAAAAAAAATAAGTAAAATTAATGTTTTATTATGCTGCATGAATGCAAAATAATACTAAATAATATACAGACAAACAATGCAAAAAGATGACCCCATTGAGTCATCTTTTGCCCACCCTTCCTATTCGGGTAATTAAAAAATACCCAGCTATTCATGAAATGAAACATTAAAAAAAAACTGCATAAAACAAGTAAAAATGATAAACTAACTGTCATGTCAAAACATTTACAATTTTATTTTGGTGACGAAACATTTTTAACACGAGAAACAATAAAAAAAATAATAAAATCACACTCCGATCACCAAATTGAATATCTAGAGGGTCAATTTGATCTAAGTCAACTGATTTCATTAACCCAATCAACAGGTTTATTTGCGCAAAAAACATTAATTATTTTAAAAAACCCTTTTTTTCTTTTAAAAAAATGTGAACCAAAAGACGAAAAAATACTTGAAAAAACTCTTCTAAAAAATCATACAGACACCACAATTATAATCTATTCTACACAATCACTCGATCAACGAAAAAAATTTGTTAGTTTATTAAAAAAACATGCCGACACTCAGCAATTTAATGCGTTTAAAGATTGGGAACAAAACAAAATACTTCAATGGATTCAACAAAAACTAAAAGAAGAAAATAAACACATCGAGCAAGATGCTCTATTTGCATTAGAACAACTTGCAGGTGGCTCGCTGGAACAATGTTATTCTGAAATTAAAACACTTCTCGTGTTTGTTGCAGACAAAGAAACCATCACCCTTTCAGATATTAATGCATTATCAGGCGATTCAAAAGCAACAACCTATCAACTTACAGAATCATTAAAATGTCGACACTATAACGATGTTTTAAAAATCACAATCAGATTACTAAAAAATCAAGAAGATCCCATCAAATTAATGGGATTATTCACAGCTACATTTAGATTATACTACCTCATTACCTACCTAAAAAAACAAGGACAACACGCAAACAACATTGCAACTGCATTGAAAAAAAATGCTTACTTCATAAAACTTATTGCAGAAAAATTAACTTATTCCTTAGACGAATTAAAACATAATTTAAACATCCTGGCAGACAAAGATTTAGAAATCAAAAAAGGAATTATAAAAGCAGACCTTGCTCTTGAATGTGCAATTAACTCGATGATGACATCAACGCTTCAATCTCATCAATAGATTTGGGACACGACGTCGACAAATTTCGACAACCATCTGACGTCACTAGCAACTGATCCTCAATACGAATACCACAATATTGAGAATACAATTCGTCATCAATGACCATTTCAAAATGACCATATAAACCAGGTTCATTGGTTATAACCATTCCAGCATTAAACGGAAATGAACTATAATGCCGAAACGGATCACCATCATGAACACTGTGACCAATAAAATGGCCTACATTATGTGGTCGTTGTTTATAGGCTCGTTTAAATGTTCCTCCCGGTAAAACAAACCGAACTTGTAACGCATTTTCAATAAAGCTCCAACACAATTCATTTAAGTCATGAAACGTCACACCTGGACGAACCTTTTCCTCAACAAGGCGTTGTGCATCCAAAACAATTTGATATAGCAACGATTGTAGCGGATTAAACCGACCATTAACTGGAATAGTCCGACTTAAATCCGAAACAACAGCATGACAACGACACCCAAAATCAATCAATAGTAATGAATCTTTTTTTAATACAGCATTATTTTTTTTATAGTGTAAAACAGTTGCATGTTGACCCGAGGCAACAATGGGAGGAAACGATATTCCCAGCCAAGAACGCTGTTGAATATATCCTTTTAAATATCCTGCAACTTCAGTCTCTGTTTCAAACTGCTGAAAAGTATGCATAGCCTGTTTAAACGCATCTACCGTTATATCTATGGCTTGTTCCATATTAGCCAAATCTGGAGCATCAAGTTGTAATCGTTTATACGTAAATGGTTCAATAGACAATAATTGAACAGATTTAAGCTTAGATTGAGCAATATATGCCTGTAACTCAAGTTTAAACGACGTATAATAATCTGGCTTAACCGGCTCATGTTGAGATGTATTAACATGCCACATTGAATATAGACTTGAACTAGCGTGTTTACTTAAAACATCTTCAAGTTCTAAAAACAAATCATTAATCAAACAAATTCTATCAAAACCCAACCACTGCGCTAAATTTAAATTGATCTCTTCATCAAAACAGATATCAGACCCTTCCCAAAATGCCTTTTCTTCATTTTTAGGAGTTAAAAATAAGATATCGTCACCCTCATCATTTAATATCATTGCAGAGTTATATTGATTTAAACCTGAAAAATACAAAAAAACAGGATCTTGTACCAATTGTTGATCCAACTGAAGCCAATGATATTGACTCGCAATATCATCTTGAACACCACGCAAAACAATAGGGCCTCTAAATTGTTTTTTTAATTGATGTCGTCTAAGCTGATACCGTTCTAATGCCGCAGAAATATCCAGACCATCTGTAAAAAAAACTCCAGCAAAGATATCTACTAAATCAGTCAATTTCAAACAAACCCACTCCTTGTCGAATGATATTAAATGGAGACACTGTTAAATCCACTAAGGTAGATTCTAAACCATAAGAAGGTTTAACTCCATCAAAACAAAAATCAACCTGATCTTTGATTGAAAAAGCCAAATCATCTAAAGACGTAATCGACGGTTCTCCACTTTTATTTAAACTGGTAGACAACACAGGCTGATTAAGTAATGTCATTAACTGTATCAACGGATCAAACTGTGGAAAACGAATTGCAATAGTAGGTTTTCCAGCAGTAATATAGTCGGCTACATGAGCCTTTTTATTAAAAATAAAGGTGTAAGGTCCTGGCCAATATCGATCTAGTACCTGTTGTTGTTGACTTGATAAGGGCTCAATCCAATCTACTAAAAAAGCTAAATTAGGAATTAACATCAAAAAAGGCTGGTTACGTTGACGTTGTTTAATGTCAAACAACCGATCAATAGCCGATTGAGTCGGCAAACACGTTAGACCATAAATAGTATCTGTTGGAAAAATGCCCACTGCATTAGCGTTTAATTGAGACACAATATGTTTTATCTGATCATTCATATCGAAATGGTACTAAAGACAAAAAGACTATGTCAAAAGATTAAAAACTCTAAACAAACCCAATCAGATCTCCTGCCACATAACATCCCAATGGATCCAGTGCCTGTTTGTCTTCAAGTGACGATGAAATCAACAACGATTCTTGCAATAAAAACCGATAAGACGACGACAAATCATCTTGTTTCAATTCAAACTTTTGAGAAACAACACCTCGTAAACAATGATTAATCAAAAAAGGATCAAGACCAAAACTATGAAGCCTCAATAAAGACGATTTTACATCAGCCGTATGCAATGTTGCCAAAACTAAATGCCCAGTATAAGCTGCCTCCAATGCAATTTCGGCTGTTGAAGCATCTCTAATTTCTCCTATCATAATAACATCAGGATCTTGTCGTAATATTGCCTTCAATCCTGCGACATAATTGTATCCTATTCCCATATTTATACTTGATTGTCGAATTCCATCCAACACCATTTCTACAGGATCTTCTAAGGTTACAATCACACAATGGCGTTGCTGCTTAAGCTGCATTAATAACGTATACAAAGTGGTTGTCTTTCCAGAACCCGTTGGACCAGTAACCAAAATTAATCCACTATCAAACTGGATCATTGTTTTTAAATGAGATTGAATACGAGGATGAAAATTTAAATCATTATAAGAGCGAAAGGTAAAATAATGTTTATATAATCGAATCACAACATCCTCTCCATATACCGTCGGTAATGTCGCTACACGAGCATCAACAGACTTCCCCTCACAATCAAACACCAGTTTTCCATCTTGAGGACGAGTTGAACATGACACATCCATATGAGCATGCAATTTTACATATTGGACAAAAGATATTTGATCGTTTCCAGATAGAGACAGTTCATACTGAAGTTGACCGTCTACTCTAAAAAAAATATCGAATTGATGTTGTCGCTGAAAACAATGAATATCTGATACTTGCATACTGAAAGCCTTGCACAACAACACTGTCACATCAAACGAATCAACAACTTGACTGACATGATACTGATTAATTTGATGACAAGGAATTAACACCAAAACAACACGATATTGTCCAAAACAATTAGTTGGGAATTCAATATACGGATTGGACACCCCTATGTACAAATCATGTCCATCAATATATAACAAAACCACATTTAATTGAGCACAATCTATATCCATAAATTGAGTCATTAATTGATTATCCAAACTGAATTCAGTTAATTGTGCACAAGACACAGACTCTGAAGCAGCATATATATGTTGCAAATCAAGTTCATGAAAAAAATGTTGATCGATTAATGCATTCCAAAGATCTTGAGATGAATATAATCTGAACCTTTCAAGAAATTGTTCCGAAAAATGATTATCTTTAATCAGAAGTTGATATAATGATAGTGAATTAGGCAAACATTATTCAGAAATAAGCACTTTCCTAAGTACTTCAATTTCTTCTAAAGCTTTTCCCGTCCCTATAGCAACACATTCAAGAGGATTATCTGCTATAGTCACCTTTATTTTTGTCTCATGTTCAATATGTTTACCTAGTCCTTTAAGTAAGGCCCCTCCACCCGCTAGCGTAATGCCTCGATCCATAATATCTGACGACAACTCTGGTGGTGTTTTTTCAAGTGTTGTTTTAATTCCATCTAGAATGATTCTTACAGGATCTGTTAAAGCTTCTCTAATTTCCACATTGCTGAGTGCAAATGTTTTAGGTAAACCTGAAACTAAATCTCGTCCACGAACTTCTAGGGTTTCTTCATGATCTTCATCAAATGCTGAACCAAGTTTTGTTTTGATTTCTTCAGCCGTTCGTTCGCCAATAAGCAATCTATAATTATCTCTGCAATGAGAAATAATGGCTTCATCCATTTCGTCTCCAGCAACGCGAATGGACTTAGAAACAACAATACCTCCCAAAGAAATTACAGCAACTTCAGTAGTTCCTCCACCGATATCAACAATCATACTTCCAGATGGATCAGATACAGGTAAAGACGCACCAATTGCTGCCGCCATAGGCTCTTCAATTAGATATGCTTCTTTCGCTCCAGCAAGATAAGTTGCATCCAGTACAGCACGCTTTTCAACCCCTGTAATGCCAGATGGAACACCAACAATAATTCTTGGTTTAAGTAATAACTTATTAGGCAATGCTTTTTTGATAAAATATTTAAGCATTGTTTCGGTAATATCAAAATCTGCAATCACTCCGTCTCGTAATGGTCGTACAGCTATCACATTTCCAGGCGTACGGCCTATCATGCGTTTAGCTTCATCTCCGACAGCTAAAACCAGATTTTTAGAATGATCCAAAGCCACAACAGATGGTTCTTGAATAACAACGCCAACATGTTTCATAAACACAAGTGTATTAGCTGTTCCTAAATCAATTCCTAAATCACATCTAAACTTGGAAAAAAGTCTTTTAAACAATCCCATAAAATCTCCATAACTTAATGATATTTCACAAACTTTGACACATTATAGCATTTTTACTAAGCTATTCAACATAAAGAATATTATCATGGACTTAGCAAAAAAAGGCGACATTGTTAGCATAAATTACACCATTACATTTTTAGATGGAACTTTGTTTGATGCCACAAAAGATACGCCACTACAATTTGAACTCGGAAAAAACATTTTTCTACCTGGAATAGAATCATTAATTGAGGGCATGTTTATTGGTCAAATTTTAACAAAAATACTCCCTGCAAAACGCGCCTTTGGTGATAAACATGACGAGCTTATCAAACAAATTCCTATTTCAGCTGTTCCTAATCATATCAATAAAAAAGTTGGACAAAAGATTGAAATAAATACAACACCGCCACTAAAAGCAACTATCACAGCTATCAGCGATACTCACATCACATTAGACGCCAACCCTAAACAAGCAGGAAAAGAATTAAACATTCGTATTGAGTTATTGGATATTATCAGAAGAAGATAAGTTATTTATTTTTTTACTTTTTTACACATGTAGGAACAAACATTTCAGCAGGCCCAACAGTAATACTTTTATATACTGACTTATGACCTGGCAGACAATCAACAGGCTTAGGCAGTTCAGCTTCATCATCAAGTGGCATTCCTAAAAAACCTCTGGTAAAAGCATCCATGATTTGATCCATATTATCATCGTGAAACGTATCTTTATTTGGAAGACATCTCACTGGCCCAAACGGATAATCTCCAAGATGAACTGATTGATCAGGCTTCATCCCTTCCGGACAAGCTGGTGTGTCAGAACACGCATGAAACAGTTTAACATCACCTGTCGGATTAGTAATTTTAACTGTTTCATCAGGTCTATATACATCAGAACACTGATCAGGCTCATACCCAGCTGAGCGGTAAAACTCTTTTATTTGTTGAAACGAATCTTTATTTGGAAGACATCTCACTGGCCCAAACGGATAATTTCCAAGATGAACTGGTTGATTTGGCGTCATCCCATCCGGACAAGCTGGTGTTGGAGCGCACAGATAAAAAAGCTTTCCACCATTGCTCTGTGATTTCACGTATGCTAAATCTATATTTCTAAAACCAACAGCACAACCTTGAGTTTGATATGAATTACCTCCAAACAACAGATCAGGTTTTTGGTCAGATACGAATATTTTGGAGAACAAACTCCAATATGCCGAAATTTTTAAGATAAAAAATAACGAGTGTCTCATCTTAGCACACATTGAAGTAGGTTTAGTTTTAGGTTCAATTTCAGAGTATTGTTTCAAAGTTAAAATCAGACCTTCCGCTGAATTGGAGATATCAAATTGATTCATAATTAATTTAAAAAATTCATTTTTAACTTCTTCTTCTGGTTTTTCACTACGATCTGCTTTGAATTGCTGAAAAAATTCAGTACCGCATACTATTTCCAAAACAATATCTTTCACCGAATTTAGTGACAGAGAACCTAAATCATTCTCTAGCAAAAAATTATAAATAAATAAAGTTTTTTCATCTTTTGAATACTTGCATCCCTCAGATTCTAAATTTGGTATAAAACTGCTTTGATCAGTAAATACTTTAGCTAAATTTAACCCTTCTAAGGGTGATGGTAAGTCTGATAAACTGATAGCAGATTCTGAAGATTTAAGCTCAACTATTTGTAAAACTTCTGCACAAAAATTTCGAAAATCAGAATCAGAAAACGTTTTGAGTTCCTGAATTTTACTCATTGAAGCTACATTACTTACAGACATATCTTAATCTCTCCTTTTAATGGTTATTCAAGCAATTTTAGTAATTATCGAAATAATATAAAAAAAATTGCACACGATACATTTTTTTATTTAAACTAATCAGACGTTCAAACAAAAACTGTTTGAATTTACCTCTCAAACATAAAATATCAATGTAGGAAATAAATATTTATTGAAAAAAAAACACAAATTAAGTTATACTTTGGTTGTAGTAAAACAGATTTCTTTGAGTAGCAGGCGGTTTTAAACCGCTTTTTTTTTTAAATACTCATCAAAATTTAACATTTTTTGCGAGGGAACGACTATGATAACAATAGACAATTTAGAACAAGTTGCAAACCAAATTGAAACAGAACGAGGCGTAGATAAATCTATACTTTATTCGGCCATTGAATCTGCACTAGCTTCTGCATGTAGAAAAAAACTTCATTCTCAAGAAAACATCAGATGTGAGCTTGACTTAACTGATGGAAGCGTTAAATTTTACACTGTTAAAACGGTAGTCAAAAAAGTTGAAGATGACAGCATAGAAATCAGTTTCACAGATGCAAAAAAAATTGATTCAGGATACAAAATTGATGACGAAGTAAAAACAGAATTTATTCCTCCAGATTTCGGTCGTATTGCTGCCCAAACAGCCAAGCAAGTGATTATTCAGCGTCTAAGAGAAGCTGAAAAAGATTCTGTTCATGAAGAATTCAACGACAAATTAAATGAAATCATTACTGGAACCATTCAACGCATTGAAAACAACAACTATTTAATAAATTTAGGCAGAACTGAAGCGATTCTCTATTATAGAGACCAAATTCCTGGAGAAAGATTTACACAAAATGAATCTATTCGAGTTTATGTTACAAATGTTGAAAAAACAAATCGTGGAAATATAATTAACATTTCCAGAACTCATCCACATTTCTTAAAGAAATTATTTGAAAAAGAAATTCCTGAAATCCAAGACGGAATTATAGAGATAAAATCTGTCGCTCGAGTTCCTGGAGACAGAGCAAAAGTTGCTGTCAAAACAAACAATCCAGCGATTGGAGCCGTCGGGACATGTGTAGGTCAAATGGGCAACAGAATTCAATCGATTATCAAAGAACTACACAATGAAAAAATAGATGTATTGGAATGGGACGAAGACATTAAAAAATTTATTGCAAACGCTTTAAAACCAGCTCAAATTGATGATGTTATCATCACTGACGAAGAAGAAAAACAAGCTACTATTAAAGTGTCTAATGATCAGCTGTCACTAGCCATTGGAAAACGAGGAACTAATGTCAGGTTGTCCGTTCTTCTTACAGGGTGGAAACTAAATATTATTGACGAAAACAACCAAAAACCAAGTAGTGATTCAAATATTTCTCTAATTGAAAAAATGCAAAAATCAAAAGAAGAAGCAACAGAAACTAATGAAG
>JAYOLY010000019.1:19150-22995 GCA_038120575.1 Rickettsiales bacterium | reverse complement strand
TAAAATTCAAAAAATCCGTACCATCAGCTACACCAGATGCATCAAAATCTTTAACTGATTCAGCATATTTAGAACGAAACACATACGAATTAGATCTTAATTGAATAATATCAGTTGGAGTGCCAACAACATTATCATCTGCTCTAATTATGATATATTTTATAGATTCACGTTTAAAAACATCATCAAATGTAGATAAACCATCAGGAAAAAATATCTGTAACACGTCCATCAACGTTTAATAATAAGTATTCTGAAGAGACATTTTTATTTTCTGTAGAATATTTTGCAATTAACTCATCATAAATGTTATAAAACTCAATATCTAACTTATCTAAAATATTATCTCCATCACTAATAAAATCTTTAGATAACGGAACATTAATTTGAAAACTGTCATCAAAACCTTGAGTAGTTGCAATTAAGCAAAAACACACAAACAAAAAACCAAATTGTTTAATCATTTTGTTTATCATAAAAGTTATCTCAATATTATAGCCCTATACTTAAAGAAAAATAATGCTTATGTTGAAATTCAACATGACTACTTTGCCCATAAGTATAATCAAAATTAAGACCCAATAAATCTAACCCTATTCCAAATGTATTAGACTGATGAGAAACTGCAGTCACATTACCATTAATAGACTGTACAATTTCAAACTGTCTAGCACCAGCACTTAAACTCAGAAATTTTAAAAAAGTTGGATTAAAAAAAACACCAAAACTTTTTTCAATATTTCGTTTAGAACCAATTATTTTAAATTGACCCAATAATGAAAGATGCCTCATTTTATATTTTACCGAATAAATGGTCTCAAGTGAAAGAGTTTCTGTTTTTCCATCACTATTATTCCAATGTTCTAAACTCGCAGAACTACATAATTGAAAATCAGCTACACAAGGCACCTCATCATCAGTGTCAGAGTATATCATTTTACTTGATGACAAAAAATTTCGAAAAACAACAGAAAAATCAAATTTTTTTGCATCAAAAAACATTCCAAAATCCATATTAAATGCAGACCCTTCAACAGTATCAAACAAAATAGAATAATAAGTACCTGTTAACCCATAAGAAATAGAATTTTTGGTAGATAATTGATAGCTTAACTTATAAAGAGAATTTACATAATCAAAATTATACCTAACAAAAAAAATATCTTCTCCATCAACTAAAGAATACCCAGTCCTTGGAATATCTCGAACAGAAGCCTCCATAAAGCCAAAACCCAACACACTATTACGAAATCGCATAGCAACCGAACCATTTAAATAAACAACCTCATTCATTAATGTTGTCGTAAAAAATGACGAAGAAAATCGTTTTACCTTAAATAATGACGCAGGATTTTCAAAAACAGATACTGATGTTTCTGACATACCTTCAATATTGCCTAAAGATATCATCTGTGCCGAGCTTCCCGGAGCTACTGCAGAAAAATAGTCGACATCAGCAACCAAAGAACTGATTAAAAAAAACATTCCGAATATAACTAATAAAAATTGTCTCATGGCTTTACCACCATTTTACCTTTACCAATTACAGAATCTTGAGACATTATCAAATAAAAATAAACACCAGCAGATAAAAAATGCTTATCACCTGAGTTATTAAAAATAAATGTTTTTGAATCAATAATTAACTGATTAACACCAACCATTGCACCCATTGAACCCGATACAAATTCTTGACTAAATATCAAATTAGATAGCATATCATAAAAATGAATTTTAATTGGCCCCGCTTTAGACAATTCATAAACCAATCTCGCACATGAACTTGTTACAGAACAATCTTGAGAACTCTGTCTAAAAGGATTGGGATAAACCAATGGGTCACCACTAATTTCAGCAACCTGATCGGCAGCAATTGCATTGTTTTTAAAATCAAAAGAATTTCTAGATGACTGATAACTTGACATTCCAAATCCTTGAACAATTAATTCATCTTCACCTGAATTATTAACATTAACATTATACTCTGAAGGCTTAAATTGCTCAAACAAACCCACCAAACCAGCTGAAAAAGCATGAAATCTAGCAAATGAAAAACGAGAAAAGGAAAGATCACTGGTTTGTGAAAAAACTGTAGCTGAAAATAAACAGTTAAACAAAACTACAACACAAAAAAATTTAATAATTAAATATTTAATTTTATTCAAATACATTTCTTGCTTTTCCTTAAGGCTTTACAGCTATATTTTTTAACGTAAGAAAAGCAAATAAACTTGTATGAATTTATTTCAATAGTTTAAAAGAAACCTAACTTAAAAAAAGAAAAAGAATTAAACAAGATTGAGTATCAATAAAAAAACTTATACCAAATATACTTTTGAAGTTCTATAATAATTTTTTCAATATCTTCTGAACGAGTCCACCAACGCGAATAATCTACGCCATCTTCCGCTCCTAAAACCCCTATTTCAAGTTTAGATTTATAAAATTCAAAAAAAACATTATAGGCTCTAGCTGTATGAAACAAAGACGTTACAATGACAATGGATTGAATATTTTTTTCTTTAAAAATATCCGCTAAATAAAAAACATGATCCATTGTAGAAAGAGACTGGGTCTCAATAACAACATCTTCAGACCTCACACCTAAATCAATAGCAAAATCTTTCATAAACTGAGCCTCTGACGAGGAAAATTTAGGCCCTCCTGTCATTATCAACACATCAGAAACACCCTGAACATACAAATCAACAGCTTTTTTTACACGAGAACCAGTCCCTCCCCCAAGCACAACAATGGCATCTGCATGTTCAAGAGGCTTTTCATGCACCAATAATCGTTGAATATTTGCAAGCAAAAAAAACCCGAAACATATACATATAAGAGCAAATAAAATGACATAAAATTTTAAATTCTTTCTCATTTCAAACCACCGTCATCGTAATCTAACAGAGAAATTTCTTTATACAACTCACCATTGAGATGATTCAATTCAAACAATCCAAAAGACACTCGTTTTAAAGCAGTAACAAAACTTCCAACACGTTGAATCATTCGTCTTATTTGTCTATTTTTACCCTCAAACAATGTCATTTGATATCTTAAAGGAGCCAACTGAATAATGTCGCAGGGCTTCGTTTTATAGTCACCAATATAGACACCTTGTCTAATTTGACGCATCATTATGTCTGTTAATGGCTTATTGACTTTTATATGATAAAGTCGTTCATGAGGATTAATTGAGTCCAGCATTTTTTTTGAAAAAACACCGTCATTTGTTAATAAAATAAGCCCTTCAGATTCTTTATCAAGTCGCCCTATAGGAAAAAGATGTCTATATTGAACAGGAAGAATTGATTTAATATCTTTTTCGCCATCTTGAGGACTATGAGTAACAATTCCTCGAGGCTTATTTACAAGTAGATACTGAGATGAACCAAGCTCTTGTTGAGCATCTTTTGTCAGCTCAATCACATCTTTATCAGGAGCTATTATTTGCCCTAACTGAGTAACAACCTCGCCATTCAACATTACCCAGCCTTTCAAAATAAATTCTTCAGCTTTTCGCCTTGAACAAATACCTTGTTGAGATAAATATTTTTGAATTCTCACTTACACTTTTAATTAAATCAAACTTAAAGATTTTAATGATTGCTGTACTAAACGTTCACTTTCTTCAGAAACTGGAATCAAGGGCAATCTTAAATGATTCACATCAAATCCCATTAAGGATAAAGCATATTTTACTGGAGCGGGATTAGATTCAACAAACAAAACATCAAATAAATGCTGCAGGGAATGATTGATAGTATCCGCTTCAGTATAATTTTTGCTTTTATAAGCATGAATCATATCAGCAATCTTACTTCCCACACAATGAGAAGCAA
>JAYOLY010000019.1:0-19140 GCA_038120575.1 Rickettsiales bacterium | reverse complement strand
CGTTAATCCATCATCTCCTGAATACATCAAAAAATCCTCAGGGACTAAAGATTTAATCTTTCTAAATTGATCAGTCGACCCGGCAGCCTCTTTCAAGGCAACAACCGAAGGTATGGCTGAACATTCTAAAATAGTTTCAGGCAACATATTAACACCAGTACGCCCCGGTATGTTATATAGCATAATTGGAATTGAAATTTGAGATGCAACACTTTCGAAATGCTTAATAATACCTCGTTGAGAAGGTTTATTATAATATGGAACAACTTGCAAGACAGCATCCACACCAACATCTTCAGCTCGTTTCGAAGAGTCTATTGCTGTTTTGGTTGAATTAGATCCCGTTCCAGCCATAATTTTAACGTGACCAGAAAATTCCTTAACAAACACTTCAAAAAGTCTAAATTCTTCGTCATGAGTAAGCGTTGGACTTTCACCTGTTGTGCCTGCAAGTAAAATAGTTGTTGTTCCATTCTCAACTAAAAAATGACCTAACTTTACAGCCAAATCATAGTCTATTGAATGATTGGAATCAAAAGGAGTAATCATTGCAGTAACCACAGAACCAAAATCAATTGTCATAACATCCTCCGAATATACATTATAACGTTGAAAATTGATTAAGAGTCAATGATTCATTTTGATCAGAACTCGATGGGATAACAGTTTGAACAGTATTGCTTATTGGAATAATTTCAACATCTCGCAATTTTCGCTCTATTGTCCTAGACTTTCGAGCAGCTGTATCAATTGTATTTCCAGCTTCTTGAAGCTTTTTATATGTCTTATCTAAAATATCTCCAAATTTTCCAAACTCAGACTTTACAGTTCCTAACACTGTCCATACTTCACTTGACCGCTTCTCGATGGCTAACGTACGAAATCCCATTTGCAAACTATTAAGCAAGGCTGCAAAGGTAGTTGGACCAGAAATAAGAACTTTATACTGCCGCTGTAAGAACTCTTGAAGACCTGCAATACGTAACACTTCAGCATATAAGCCTTCTGTCGGAAAATATAATATTGCAAAATCTGTTGTATGAGGAGGATCAATATATTTTTCAGAAATTGATTTTGCCTCTTGTTTTACACGTGATTCTAGCTGCTTCTTCATCTCAAGAATTCGATCCTTATCACCTAATTCAACAGCTTCATCAAGATATTGATACAAATCCAGCGGAAATTTTGCATCTACTGGCAACCAAACCACATCATCATTAGAAAGTTTTCCTGGTAATTTAATAGCAAAATCAACAAGATCAACAGATCCTTTTTTTGTTCTAACCTGAGAAGCATATTGATCAACAACAAGAAGCTGTTCAAGCAATTGAGAAAGCTGAATTTCTCCCCAAACACCTCTTGTTTTGACGTTACTTAAAACTTTTTTCAAATCTCCAACTCCAGTAGCTAGTTGTTGCATTTCCCCAAGACCTTGATGGACTTTTTCCAAACGATCACTAACAAGCTTAAACGATTCCCCTAACCGTTTTTCAAGCGTTTGATGCAACTTTTCATCAACTGTCAATCTCATTTGCTCTAATTTTTTATTGTTGTCATCTTGCATTAACCCTAATTGCTTTTGCAATGTTTCCCTGACTAAGTTTAATTTATCTTCTGTTATTTTATTGATTTGTATTAATTGATTGTGAAATGAGTCGAATTGATTTTTTTGAATTTGAGAATGAGAATTAATTTGGTCAAGGACACTTTTTTGTAAATTTAATACAATAGTTTGAGATTCTTCCCTATTCTTTTGAAATTGATTTTCAAGGATAATTTGTATTGAAGACTGAGCTTGTTTTAATGTCTCAAAATGAACATCTAACCGCTGCTGAAATGAGTTTAAATCATTATCTTTGGAAGCAATTTTTTTTAATTTAAAAATAGTATAAAACACTAAAAGAGTCGTGAAAATTTGAAAAAGAACTAACAAAAATAGCACTAGGTTGTCCTCCTTCATAAATGGGGTGAACGATGGGACTTGAACCCACGACGACTGGAACCACAATCCAGGGCTCTACCAACTGAGCTACGTCCACCACACATAGTGGTTAATTTTAGACGATCTAATATGGTTTTTCAATAAAGATATGATATTAATTTAACGAACAATTGTTAATTTACCTGAAGCCTTATCGCTTGCTGATTGAACAACATATAAATAAACTCCAGAAAACACATCTTGGCCAAATGCGTTTGTCCCATCCCAAACCCACGATGAATCTACAATTTTATCAATGACCAATTCACCGGAAAGTGTATAAATCTTAATTGTTGTATTATCCATTAATCGATCAAACGTTACACCAACTGAATCTCCTGTTAGCTGCGAAACATCGTTAGGAACCCATGGATTAGGATAAACTCTAAACGAATCCATTGTATCTTGAGAAGCATTTAATTCAGCCAATGCATAAATTCCTGTACTATCAATGGTTGTATATATAATATTATTTTTAAAATCTATCGTCGGTTCATATAAAACTTCAAACCATGACTGCTGCTCTTCATCTAACTTTAAAACAACCAAATCTTCAACATCATAATCATATGATTCTGGATATAAAAACTTTGCTTTAACTTGATAATCTGGATCTAAATCAAGCGTATCCACCTCTTCACCCATTTTATTTTTTGCATAAATTTTAAATACTTTTTTACTAAGACTTGCTGGTATAGAAATATCAGAATTTGCAATTGTAATGTCTGATAAATCCAATGGAGCACCTTGACTTGATTTCAAAACGTAATAACCATAAGGTCCAACCGTATCAGGATAATATTCCTCAATAAATAAATCTCGAATTGTTTCAGGCAAATACGCATAAGTTAATAATGAATTAACTTCATCTTGATTAATTTCTGAAATAGGCAACGAAATATCAGCATATGCTGAATAATTTGAAAAATATGAATAATCCCACAACGACACTAAACTTGAATTATACATATCATCTACAAGTAAAATATTAATATTGGTATCCTCAGGTGAAAAATTAAAATCTAAATAAAACCAATACCCCGAAGAATTAACTTCAACAGGTTGATTATTTACAAATACTGATATGCCATCATCAACAACCCCATAAATCTGTAATTGCCATACAGACGTCGTTCCAAACTGAATGTTTTCCATAGATGCCAATGTAACGACATCTGTTTCAGGAGCATGAGTGACAACATCTACATTAAATGTATTTTCATAAGAGTTATTCAAATCATCGTAAACAACTAATTTAATCTCATTACTGCCCTCAACAAACGTCTCTAAACTGACTGGGAATACAACATTTTCTGTAACTCCAGCTGGAACATTTGTTCCTGAATCTAATAACTCATCGTTACTATTGTATAGTTCATAATTTGAAATAAATCTATCTGAGCTTAAATCAAATGCCACCTCTGAAAAAGACATAACAAACTCTTCAGGATAGCCATAAGACACTAATTGATCTACATTTTCTATGACACCAAAATTAGATCGATTCAACGGAGATAGAAATACGTTTGGTGAGCCATAAACAAATTCAATATCAATTAAGGTTGTTTGAGCAGCAACATTCCCACTTCTATCAACAGTATATAAGTGACCTTTTGGCTTTGTATAAAACAGTGGCAATGTAAATGTCGTAGAATCTGTATAACCAACAATTTGAGAAACATTATTTTTTACTTCTCCGTTCACAACTACATCCCCTGAATAAAAAATAGCAGCCTCTGCTTCTTTAGTTCCTTCCAATAATATATGATTACTTGAAACACGTGCTTGATATGACGAAAGCATTTCTCCGAAAATCTCAAATCCATACGGCGGCGTCCTGTCCTCAGTAATTGTAAAGGTATTTAATGTGGTTATATTGTTAGCTAAATCTTCTAACATAACATGATATATTGTATCCCCAAATGGATATGTCAGTTCAAACTGCCATTGATCTTCGTTTGTGTAATCAACAATAACGATTGAATCAGTTACTACAGTTGTTTCATCAAGTAGTTCATCATATATCGTATTTTCTGAATTCAAAACAATTCTATAATAATATATATCATCTGCATCTGAAGGTTTATCCCCAAAAAGAATTCGAGTATTTCCAGCATCTTCAATGACAGCATTTTCTAAAATATCTGATACCGCTAAATACTCTGAAACAATATTAAATGAAGGTGGAATAAAATCCACTGTAAACATATTAAACCAACCTGGATCATCAGTATCATAAAAACCACCATCAAATGTATTCCCTGTCCAAACTCTCCAAAAATATGAACCGTGCGTGAGACCAGATATGATTTCCTCAAAATTAGGTTTATCTTCACCCATAAACCAGCCTGAATCATAAAATTTCACACTATCTAAAGTCATTTCTTCCATTGGAACTGTTTCAAATTTATCGGTTTTCCAAATCCCCAATCGATAAACAACATCATCGTTATCCAAATCTGTTACAGAATCCCATGTAAGGCGAACATTTCCAGTATTTGTATAAAAATTTAATTCAGGAGCAAAAAACTCTGATGATGTATCAATATTATCTGGTAATGTGTTTACCAAAAGACCCTTGGTTTTAGCAAGACCAACAGAATTACTATCATTTGGCAATACCTCGACTGTAATGTTTTTTCCTTGATATTCAGAATTTACAGTAAATAAATTTGAACTACTAACCGATGCTACATCAGTTTGAATTAACTCTCCGTACACATACCAATAATACTCATATAAGACTGCATTAGATTCATATTCTACCCCACCAAAATCTTCTCCATTTAAATTTTGATTATACTCTGTTCCTAATTCAGATTTAAATACACCATTTTCAACACCAATATCGGTATAACCTATTGCTTGAGCTTTTAAAACATCATCTGTTAATACGAGATCATTAATATCTGTAATTACAGAACTAACAACAACACCTTCTAAACTTGGAACATCATTTACTGGACTTACCTCTAAATCAAAATAATGTTGAACAGAAACTGGATTAGGTACATAAGGTTGAAAATCGATATTAGTATCTTTATCTGTAAGTGTTAATCCAACGGAAAGTTTTCCATACCCATCTTGAACAGTTTGAAATGTAATTATATTTGTTGCGTCATCATAAGTATAGGTAACAAAATCTGTATCAAGCTGAACACTCCAATCTAAATCATTAACATCATCTTCAATATCCGTTTTATATGAAGATAAATCTAAAGTCCATACTCCAAAATCTTCTTCCTTAATTTGTGGAGGAATATCCAACGGGGTGGGTGGATCATTTACAGGGTTCCAAACAACACTAAACGAACTCGTTACTGACAAAGGTTGAGCATGATATCCACCATATTCTGTATCTGGAGGAAAGACTCCTTCAGCAACAATATCAGAATCGGTCAATTTTACTACAAAGTTTACAGTTCCATAAAAATTCTCCTCAGGAATAAATGTAAATGTGTCAGATCCTGATAAACTTGTATCAAGGGTTACTTCATCAGTTAACGATTCAATCGTCCAATTTAATAAATGATTATATGTTGGTGCTTGATCTTCTAAAAACACATCGTTTTCATAATCAGTTAACGTAAGTACAATATTATTATCTTCATCAGAGACTTCTATACCTCTCATTAAGTCTGAAATAACTGGAGGATCATTTACAGGCCAAACTCGAACAATAATTTCTTGATCAGTATACAGCCCATCAGGATCTTGTACATTTATTGACACACTCTGATCTCCATAAAAATTTAATGATGGAGTAAATATAATCGCTGTATCATTGAACTCATCTGAAAATTCTACATTTAATGAAACTGATTGATATAGTCGTTTATCAGACTCTAACAACAAATTGTAATCTGGGTTAGACACACCGAAAACAAGATATTCTATATCATTATCAATATCAATGACATACTCTCTGAGATAAAATGGATCAGAAACAGCATCTTCATCAACTTTTACATTGTATATCACATCATTAAAAGAATCATACAAAACATTTGTCCCAACATGGTCAATAAAAACTGGAGGATCATTTACAGGTTCAATATTTAATTGAACCGTAGAAACAGCATAATTGCCTTGTTGATCAAATAATTCAACATTAATTCTTGCATCATGATCTAGCCCATACATATTCCCACCATCTGTTGAAGCAGTATTTCTATCTTGAACTGGTATAATTTCTAAACTTTGTCCATCACTAGCTAAAGAAATATACTCTAATACTTCCTCTGATGAATTTATAGGATCGTCTTCTTCCATAACAATAGATGCATTCCAAACCAATCCTAAGTGAGATGAATAATTATCAAGTTCATAATCAAAAGGATCATAAACTAAAACAATATCTTCTGTTGCATTAATTTCAACAAAATCCGAACTTATCACAGGAGCAGTCCTATCTGGAGTAAACGCAATATTTGAATAAGTTACAACAGAATTTCCTACATCATCAGTTCCCACAACTTTCATACGATAATAAGCACTATCAGGTAAATCTTCTTTTTCCCACTCATTTTCAAATGTATCTGCAGTATCAACAATCCATGAATCAGAAATAGATAAATTCCATTTAAAGCTTAAATAAGAAAATAAACTTGCTTGTTCTTGAGTACTCAAAGGCTCTGTAACAATAATTATTTCTGCAATTTTATTAGCATTAGTTGACAATTCTTCACTGATTCCCAAATGTAAATGCTGAGATGATGACAGTGTGAAAGAGTTCATTGAAATTTGCCAATCTCCACCTCTAAACACAACAGAATATAAATAATAAATCTGACCTGGTAAAAATGTATTTATTGAACTTAAAGAATCATCATACTGATCAAATTCCAACACATCAAAAGACATACTTTCATCTCGAACCAATGAAGGCAAAAAAGAGTAACTAGATTGTATAAAGTGATTACCTGAACGACTCTTATCCTCTAACACCTGAACTTTTGAATCTCCAACTTCACTAATTGAATATGCATCAGCAGCATCCAACCATAAAACTAAGCCACTCAAAGAATTCACATTAAAGTCTATATACTGATAGCTGATATTTTGAGAAACAAACTGATCAAAATTATCGTTTACCTCCCAACTTGAACCCAACGTTCCTAATTGACTGTTAAGAGCCTGCCCTTCAGTAAAAAGCAGCATATTTGATATATCAGGGGCTGTATCATCCAATACAAACAGCAAATTATGAGAAGCAACATTGCCCGCTAAATCTTCTGCTTGAATTTGAAAACGATACAATCCATCAGACTGATAATCACCAGCAGTATTTTTCCCATCCCATAACTGATCAAATTGATATAAATCCATTGATTCAAAATCTGATAATGTACTGAATGACTGAACTATATTATCTTCACTATCCAAAATATTAATCGAATACGAGTTAAAGAAATTTTCTTCAATATCAAAATAAGCAGTGATAGTATCTAAAATTCCAATAGAAGTTTCATTCGATGGAGAAAATTTATCTGTATTTAACACCACATTTGCAATTACAGGGTAAAGATTATCAATAAAAATTTTATCTGGAGATCTATACCACGGTCCCCAAGTTAATCCATCAAACACCCTTGCATTAACACTGACATAAGATTCAGTATCAGATAAATGTTCTAGCGAATCCCAAATTGCTGTCCAACCCGTATCATCAAATTGGTGATCCGTATCACTAATAAATGAATATATAGTTCCATCAACAATTAATTCAAATTCAATTTTTGAGCTCATCAAGCCAAAAGTTTGAGCATTTAACGTCACATCTGCACGCTCATAAAGAGGATCGAACCCCTCAATTGCTCCAACAGTAGAGTCAAAATGAACACCATTAATTAATTGAAGGCTATCTTTAGATAATACAGAAGAGAAAATTGGAGAAACAGATTGAAATATTAAGTTTGATGTCACTGTTGAAGCGGCACCACCACCAGAATCAAAAATAGATTGTAACTGATATGACGTCACTGAAGCATCACCTGCACCCTCTGACGCAACAGTGAGCCCAGAACTAAACACTATCATAAAAACAATGAATAAACCTATCCATTTTCTTAAGTTCAACATTAAACACCTTGTTTTTTTCATTGTATATCTCTACAGTTCCAACCCAAAACCAAGCCGATAAACATCAGAAAACTCGTCATCAAATTTATAAGAAAAATCAATAATTAAGGGGTTTAGATTTAAACCAAATCCAAATGAAAAAGCTGTAATATCTTGAAGAGTTTGATACCCCAAACGAAATTGCAAGTATTCGTGAAATTTACTGTCAATTCCTACTGCATACGCCCAGCCAGCCAACTTAGAATGTATAAAATCAACTGACAAGACAATATTTTTTGTTAATAAAATAGGTCGAGACTGAAACCCTAATCTAAATTGAGACGCAGACTGAGAAGAATTTTGAATATATTTTACTGAATTTAAGGCAACGTTATTCAACGATGAACCAAATAAAACATTTTCACTATATTGATACTGGAAACCAACATCAAGAGATAATTGATTGGAATGATAGTCATCTAAACGTTCAAAAGCTTGTTTAACACCCATTCCAAAACCAAAAGATGCTATTTTTTTGGAATAAACCAATTGAATTAAAGAACTTTCATTTGAAACAAGCCCACTAGTTAAGCCATCTTTGTCAGCCAATGTCGTACGGTTGAAACTTCCATAATCAATCAAACTATAGCCAAAAGCAATATTTCCAAACGAAAAAGGTTTCAAATAAGAAATTTGTTTGAATGTTATATTTTCAAAATAATCTAAATACTGATAATTCAAATAAGACGTTTCAATATGACTTAATGCTGCAGAATTTAAGTAAAAAGCATCAAAACTTCCAGCAGCAACACCAGTTCCACCTAATGAATCAGACTTTGATGACGTGACTAAATTAATAAAATCCATAGCCCCAGTCCCAACCAAATTACCACTTGAGTAATTTGTAAAACTAAAGGTCAAAAAAAATATTAAAATAGCAGTAAATTTTTTAATTAAAATAAGCTCAACCCCTATATACAAAATATCCTAAATTATATATACCCACTTTTATGAGTTTTCTAACATAAAAAATATAATTTTTATAAAGGTTGAATGACTTTTTTTTTAATTTAAAAATATAAATTTTACAAAAACAAAAAAATTAAAAATTACCCAATAGTCACTACATAAAAAAAAAGTTAAAATAAAACAATGATTATCACGCATCTAAAAGTATTAGTTATAAAAATTGCAGAATTATTTTTCAGTATATTGAAACTCCTTTTAGTTACCGATTCAAGCACAAAAACAACTAAGAAAAATTGGTTTCAAAAAAATAAAAGTAATCTTCTATTAACTGTCTTCATTATTTTATTTTTTTCCTTTTTTTCAAGTATTAACACATTAAAGTACCAAGAGAATCTTACTTTCAAAAAATTAATACACATTAAAAATGTAGTTAAAAATCAAGAAATCTATGCAAAAAAAATAAAATCAAAAAAAATATTAGATCAATATCATCTAAAAAAACTTCATAAAATTGATTTTTCAGAACTCAATAAAAATAATGAATCCATCGCTAGAATCACAATAGAATGGAAAAGTATAGTCGACTACTATTTAACAACTGAATCTGCTTACAAAGCACAATCAACTTTTTTTAATAACGACATTAAAAGAAAAAACAACTCACTAGAATCTGCTATTTTAAGATACAACAATGAAGTCAACCTTCTTAAGAAATTACAAAACACATTTCCTTACAACATTGTTAGTTGGATAAAAAAAAGCAAATCACCACGTCTAATAAACAATAATATAAACACAAACAACTATATAACTTATGAATAAAAACATATCAATTGGATTCATCGGATTTGGAAATATGGCTCAAGCAATTTATGCGGGAATCAAATTAAATTCTGAACTCTCACCCATATTTTATGCATGTCGAAAATCAACCAAACCACTTCCTCTAGATGTAACATCTGAAACGTATCAATCCCTATTCAACAAAGCTGATATCATTATACTTGCCATTAAACCACAACAACTTAGCGACATCTCTCAAGAATTCAAACATTACGATTTTAAAAACAAATGCCTAATAAGTGTCATGGCAGGAATAACATTAAAAACATTGGGTTTATTAAATTTATCTTTAAAGTCAATCATCAGAGTTATGCCAAACACATCTGCTAGCATTCAAAAAAGCGTAACACTTATTGCTGCTAACAATCAGTGCAACCACGAACACATAAATAATACGCTGACAGTATTTAGCACAATTGGAACGGTTCACCAAATAGAAGAAAATCAAATGGATTTTGCAACGGCCATGTTTGGAAGTGGCCCTGCATTTATTTATCAAATTATGGAAAATCTTATTTCAATTTGTATAAAAAACAAGCTATCACCAGATATTAGTACTAAATTAATCAAGCATCTATTTTTAGGAACAAGTGAAATGGCATATCAAACTGATAAAAAAATATCTGAATTAATAGAAAATATTTGCTCTCCTAACGGAACTACAGAAGCAGGGCTTAATACATTCAATGATGTAAACATAAGCACTGCACTAGCCCAAGTAATTGAAGCCGCAAAAAATAGATCAAAAAAATTGTCAAATACTTAAAAAATTCGTAAACTTATTACATGATATACGTTTTCTTGTATAAATGTTTAAATATTTTTTTTCAAAGTGCCTATCTTATTTTAACAATTAGAATACTGTTATCATGGATACCACATGACCCCTACCATCCAATAGTCAATGTCATATATAAATGTACAGAACCCATTCTAGCTCCCTTTAGAAACATTATTCCTTCATGGAAAATTGGCATTGATTTATCTCCAATTTTTGCATTTTTAGCAATAGGGTTTCTTAGAAAAATTATTTTCCAAATTTTATTTTAAAGATCATTAATGTCAAAAACACTAATCTACATTCTTTCTACAAATTTTGAACATGAAGGAATTAAAGTTAAAGTTACAGGCCAACTTGATTACTTTAACTCATTATTTAATACCAAACTTATTAGTTTAAATTACAAATCTAAAAATATTGTTATTTTAAAAGCAATTTCATCATTAAAATTTGAACTAAAATCAATTTATTTTTTATTTAAATATCACCATTTTTTTATTCGATATAATCCAAAATTAACACTACTTAATTTAAGTATTTTTTTTCTATCATTTTTCAAAAAAATCACTATTGAACATAATCTAAAAATGGAAAAGGAATTATTATATTTAAATCGATATATTGAGTACCTTCTTCATATTATCACTCTAAATCTATTCAAAAAAACACCGATACAGCACATATGTGTTAATGAAGAAATCAAGCAAGAATTCATAAATAAAAACTTTAAAAAAGAATCGCTTTGCTATATTCAAAATGGTTATCTATCTCCAAAAATTGATACAAAAGCGATTAACACAACTGTATTAAAACAAGTTGAAAAATTTAAAGTAACCTATCCAACAACAGCCATTTTTGTTGGAAGTGGAAGACCTTGGCATGGACTTGAAAAAATACTCCACTTATTTAATCAAAACTCTCAATATGGACTAATTATTATTGGTCCATATAAAACAAGCACTCAAAAAAATCTTTTATACATTCCAAAGTCAAATACAGATACATTAAATGAAATTTTTAAACACTGCCATTTTGGAATATCAAATTTTAGTTGGGACATGATTAATATTACAGAAGGTAGTCCTTTGAAAAGTCGTCAATATCTTTGCAGTGGACTTCCAATTCTAACCAATTATAAAGACTCTGCTGAAGATTTTAAAACACTTAAACCCTATATTTTCAATTTCAATGCCAACAAAACTGCATTAAAAAAAATATTTGAACATTCTTTCGACAAAAATACGATAAAAAAAATAGCTCAAAAAGAATTAAGTTGGAAAAATGTATACAAAAATCTTACATTATAATTTACTGATTAACCAATAGCACTTTTCCAATTTTATCATCATGAAAATAACAATCAAAAGCGTCCTTAAAATTTGAAATAGCAACTTTTTTATATATAGGAATATGACATACATTGTTTTTCATTAACAAAAACATGTCTTTATACGCCTGTGTAATAACATAACGTGATTGTTCAGTTACCCATTTTGTTCGATTAAAACCAGTTAAAGTGAGTGTTTTAAAAATAAAAAGCCCATTTCCTAATGTAATAGGCTGTCTAGCCATTGCTCCATAAGTAACCATAACACCGTTATCAGCTAATGTTTTAGCTAATTCTTTAGCCGACGGCCCTCCTACTCCATTTAAAGCTAATTTAACCAACCCTTTTTGCTTAATAGGAGATGAAAACAACTCATTTTCTTCATAAACCTCTGTTGCTCCCAATGAAATTAAATCTTCCTTTTGCAATTCAGACCTAACAATATTAATCGTCTTAATACCAAGCAGATTAGCAAAAAAAATCACCCATTTTCCAACAGCTGAATGAGCACAATTCTGAATTATCCAATCGCCTTTTTTCAAAGAAACAAAATTTAAAACCATCAAATAAGCTGTAATTGGATTAATAGTCAACATTGCTGCTTGATCTGAAGATATAAAATCTGGGACTTTCATACAATCTTCTTCTGAAATTACCCAGCTAGTTTGCCAAAACCCAATCCAATTGGATCCAGATTGAAACGGATGAAACACTCTATCTCCAACCGATACCGTACTCACATCATCTCCAACCTCGATCACTTCTCCAACGGCTTCATTTCCTAATGATGTAGGAAGCTTAGGCTTCACCAGATAAGTGCCTTCAATCATATTAATATCTGCTGGATTTATTGGTGCTGAAATGAGTTTAACTCGAACCATATGGTTACCCAATTTATGATAGTCTTTTTTGTCATAAGACAATACATCTTTTGGATCACCATAATCATGTTGAATTAAAGAAAAAGTCATTAATCTAAAACAATTTTTTCAAAATCTGAGACATTTAAATAAAATAAATGACAATGCTGCATAAACGCCAATCTATTTTGCTTTAAATCAACATCATCGTCCATAACCATAACATCTTCAAAATAACGGTTCAACAAAGCGCTCATATCAACTAATTGGTTAACATTTAATTTTTGATCTTCTTTTAAATAGCTCTGCAAACATTTATATGCATCATGTTCTATGTCTTCTTTAAACAAATTCACATTCAAGGCATCAGAACTAGAATGAACAGCAAGTCTTTTAACTCGAACAGCCGTTTCAACAATTAATTTTGTATCAACTGGATTTGATTGTCTAAACGATTCAATCAAAGCCCCCATCTCTGACGCAAGAGAGACATTTCTATATGCTATTTCAAGAACAGAATCGGCAACGTCATAACGAAGTCCTTTATCAATTAAAAAAGTCTTTAAACGTTGATTAACAAAGTCATATAATCGATCATCATTTAACTGTTCCTTGGCTAATAATGAATAACAAAACGCCACTACTTTTTTGAAATCAAAAGGCATATTTAAATAATGTAACAACGAAAAAATACTGTACACAATTCGCCTCAAAGCCAGAGGGTCCTGAGAGCCAGTAGGCTTTGCTCCATTAAAAAAAGATGCCACTAAATGATCGAATCTATCTGCAAGCGACAACATCAACCCCAAAGGAGTTTCAGGAAGTTCTCCACCATAAAAAGCTGGTAAATATTGTTCAGAAAGTGCTTTTGAAATGGACACATCCTCATCACTCGCAAGTGCATATAAAGCACCCATTTGGCCTTGTAGCTTGGGAAACTCCATAACCATCTGTGTAACTAAATCTAATTTAGAATATGATGCCACTTTTTTTAAAACAACTTTATCGATTAAGGTCACCCCCATAGAATGAAAAAAACATAATATATCTGACAGTCGTTGCTGCTTATCAAGCATAGATCCTATCCGATGTTGATATACCAAACCACTTAATTTAGATGAAAAAGATGTAAACTCTTGTTTTTTATCTTCTTCCCAAAAAAACAATGCATCCTCAAGCCGTGCAGTTAAAACACGCTCATTTCCAGAAACAATAATGTTTTTATTATCAGATGTAATATTGTCCCCTATAAACAAAAACTTATTAGTCAAAACAGTATCATTATAAACAGGAAAATATTTTTGATGTTTTTTCATACATTCAACCAAAATAATAGCCGGAATGTCTAAAAACTTCTTATCAAACTCACCTACCAATAAGGTAGGATATTCTACTAAATAATTAACCTCATCAAGCAACTCTTCATCAACTGTATGTTGTTGATACTCATTAAGTTGCGACACAATATACGATTTCCGTTTATTTTGATTTAAAATTACTGAACCTTTTTTTTCTAGCTTTTTAAAAAAATCTGACACAGATGACACGGCAATCTCAACACCATTAATTGTCTTACCTTTAGTTAAAAACCGATGTCCAAATGTCTTGTTATCAGAATTTACTCCAAACAAATTAAAGGGAATTAATTTATTATCATACATAAAACAAATCCAATGAACAGGTCTGATAAATTCATCTTCTCCCCTTCCCCATCTCATTGCAATTGGATAGGCAAGCTTGTCAAAAAGAGATCTAAAAATTGTTGGCAATAGATCAACTGTTTTTTTATTAGTTGCTTTTCTTAAATAAGATAGATAAGGTTTACCGTCAAATTGATGTAAAACAACCTCACTTGGATCAATATTATTTTTTTTAACAAAACCCTGCCCAGCCTGAGTTAGCACTGTTGAATCTTCCTCAAATCCTATCGATTTAGGAGGTCCTTTAACCCACTCATCAGAAAGATTCTGAACATTAACTAAATCAACAACATGAACAACTAAACGTCTATACGTTCCATAAACAAAAATATCTGAAAATGACAACGAATGAGATCTAAATTCATCAGTTAAGACTTGCTTCATTTGAATTAAAAAAGACTCTATAAATCGAGCAGGAATTTCTTCACAACCACACTCAAACAATAACTCATTAGTCATTTTTTTTGTCCCGCACAACAACACCTTCGTTTTCTAAATATATAGCAGCACATGAATGGGCTAATTTCCGTATTCTTCCAATAAACTGAGTACGTTCAGATACTGAAATGGCAGATCTAGCATCAAGCAAATTAAATGTATGTGAACATTTTAAGCAATATTCATAAGCTGGAAATGCTAGTTTTTGTTCAACAATAGCTAGACATTCTTCTTCATAAAAAGAAAATAATTTAAATAATCTATCTGTGTTAGCATATGAAAAGTTATAATGACACTGCTCAACTTCAAATTGTTTATACATATCAGAGTATGTAACAACCGAATTATCAAAACGCTGCCACACGATATCGAATACATTATTTATATTTTGAATAAACATAGCCAATCGTTCTAGTCCATATGTAATCTCAACAGAAATAGGATTACAATCAAAACCACCACACTGCTGAAAATATGTAAACTGAGTCACTTCCATACCATCTAGCCACACTTCCCAACCGACACCCCAAGCACCAAGAGTAGGAGCTTCCCAGTTATCTTCTACAAAACGAATATCATGGTGTCTTCTATCAATCCCAATCGCTTCCAAACTTTGGATATACAAATCTTGAATATTTTTTGGAGAAGGTTTTATTAAAACTTGATACTGAAAATAATGTTGTAATCGATTCGGATTTTCAGCATAACGACCATCTGTTGGTCTTCGAGACGGTTCAACATATACAACAGACCAAGGCTTAGGCCCTAATGCACGTAAAAAAGTGTGTGGACTCATTGTTCCAGCACCCTTTTCTGTATCATAAGGATGAGCAACTATACAACCTTGATCAGACCAAAAACGATGTAAATGACTGATAATGTCCTGAAATGTTAATGTATCTTTGATTTTCATTTATTAAGTAATTATGAAGGATAGCTTAATGATGAGCAATACAAAAAATTTAAACTTTAAATTTCCTTTTAAATTGAATTAAAATCCATTTAAAAAAATATAGCAACCACCTAAATCGCCATAAAAATAATCCAATTGGAATATATACACATTGATCTTTAAAATACTGACGGCACGGAAAAACATGAATATGTTTGGAATGTTTATAGTATAAAACATGGTCTTGTTCATTAATTGTTAAAGCATCATCGCCCAGTGACAAAAAATGAAAGACACATGGAAGATTTAAATCATAAATATAATCATATAAATCAGGCAATAACTCAATTCGCTGCTTAAAAACCTTATAATGAAGAAAAAAAGGTGTTTTTTCAGACTCTAAAAGAGATATAACAGATTCAAAGTCCTCAAGATAGCCAACAGATTCACTACTATTTAACTCATAAAAAGGGATATAAACAGCAACTTCATCCACATAAGATAAAACTTGAATTAAATCAGCTTCATTTACTCCTGAATTTATCCAAAGTCTAATTTTAATTCCTTCTCGAGACAAAAATTGACATAAAAACAATAAATCAGAATAATCTAGAGGGTCACCCCCAACAAGATTATATATTTTTGCACGTTTATGTATTTTAAAAAAAGTACCCTCTAAAATTTTTTTTGACAATTCATTTATATCGGTTTTCAACTGAGATTCTACACAATCTAAACAATGAAGATTACAACAATTTGAAACCTTCAAATATCTCTGAGACAAATTATCTAAAAAGGAAATCACTACAATTAATTACCTATGATTTTAACTAATACTCTCTTTTTTCGCATACCATCAAATTCACCATAAAAAATTTGTTCCCATGGACCAAAATCTAACTGTCCATCAGTAATGGCAACCACAACCTCTCTTCCCATAATAGTTCGCTTCAAATGAGCATCAGCATTATCTTCATAAGTATTATGAAAGTACTGATTATGAGGTTTTTCTGGAGCAAGTTTTTCAAGCCAACGTTCAAAATCTTTATGCAAACCTGACTCATCATCGTTGATAAAAACCGACGCTGAAATATGCATTGCATTAACCAAACATAAGCCATCAGTTATCATAGATGCTTCAATACACTTAAACACATCTGGAGTAATATTGATTAGTTCTCTGCGATTAGAAATATTAAACCAAAGTTCTTGACGAAAATGTTTCATAAAAAAAGTGTATCTTATTTTTAAAACTGATTCCAGAAATCGTCAATTTAATTAAAAAAATGATATACTAAAAAAAAACAATAAAATTACTATGGAAATTGGAATAGATAGCTTTGCTTCAAACAATCAAGACGAGACAAAAAATGCCACCGTTATGGCCGAACTACTCGAACAAATAACACTTGCCGACAACGTTAATATAGATATTTTTGGAATTGGGGAACACCATAGAAAAGAATTTCTTGATTCTGCCCCAAGCATCATATTAGGAGCGGCAGCCGCCCTTACCAAACAAATACGACTGACAAGTGCTGTAAGTGTTTTAAGCGCAACTGATCCTGTAAGATTATTCCAACAATATGCAACATTAGACCTGATTTCAAATGGTCGAGCAGAAATGGTGGTCGGAAGGGGATCATTTTCTGAAGCATTTCCACTTTTTGGTTTAAATTTTGAAGATTATGATGACTTGTTTAAAGAAAAACTAGATTTATTACTTAAAATAAGAGAAAAAGAAACCATCACATGGAAGGGAAAATTTAGACCAGAACTGATTTATCAATCTATCTATCCAAGACCTATTCAAAAAAAATTACCAATTTGGTTAGGAGTCGGCGGAACACCAGCGTCTTTTCAACGAGCAGGAGAACTAGGCCTACCCTTAATGATTGCCATAATTGGTGGACAAATTAAACGATTTAGACCTTTAATAGAGATCTACAAACAAGCTTGGAATCAAGCCAATCACAACCCTTCAGACTGTAAAGTTGGCATTCATGTTTTAGGGTATGTAAATGATGATGCAAAACAAGCTGAAGAAGAGTTTTATCCAGGTTATCAAAAAATGTTTACAAGAATTGGTCAAGAAAGAGGGTGGCCTCCAATAACACGACAACATTATGAATCTCAAATTTCTAATGATGGAGCCTTTCTTGTCGGAGATCCAGAAAAAATCATAAAAAAAATCATACAATTTAACTCAGACTTAGGAGGACTTTCCCGCTTAACATTTCAAATGAATGTTGCTGAGCTAAACCACAATCAAATGCTAAATGCGATAACCTTAATTGGAGAAAGTATAATTCCAGAAATCAAAAAAATTAACCTTTAGACCCTAATTGATCAAGAATTTTTGTTTGAATCTGTTGTAAACTATCTGATGAAGCTTCTTTAGCATAAGAAAAATTAAATTCAGCCATAGAAATAATTGGAACTAAATGCAAATGTGCATGAGGAACTTCTAGCCCCGCAACAATACTTCCAACCCGTAGACAAGGAACAACAGCCTCAATGGCCTTAACAATAGGTTTTGAAAAAAGAAAAATAGAACTTAGATAAGCATCCTCCATATCATAAAAATGATCCACCTCTTTTTTAGGAACAACTAATGTATGGCCAGATGCAATAGGGCGAATATCTAAAAAAGCATAAAACAAATCATTTTCTGCAAGTTTAAAAGATGGAATATCTCCATTTATTATTTTAGTAAAAATAGTTTCCATGATCAAATTATACAAAATAAATATAAAAGAAAAAACAAAAAACATTTAACGTTATATTTTAAATAAAAAAATAATATTTGACATAAAAAACAAAAAAAGTTTTAATATCTCACTACATGTTTTTACCAAAAAAAATAATAATTTATCAAAATAAAATCAAATTCAATGGAACTTACCTAAAAACAAATATCTACTCATTTTTAAATAACGAAAACACTCAACAAAAAATTTTTTCTAAATTCAAAAAAAATACACCATGTAATATTTCAATTCAAACATCATTGAATAATCAAACAATCACAAAAAAAGAATTAGACCAGCTAGTAGAAAAATGCATCACTATTTGCAATAAATTCAACACAAAATGCATCAAAATAAGCTATTTTAAAAAAAAAGTTTATACAGATCTCTCAAATTCTTTATCACTTCAGACATTTATCGCAATCCTAATAACTACATTCATTTACTCGTTTCTAATAAACCAAGCTAAAACAACTTACACATATTATCAAAAAAAATTAAATGAAAACAAAATAATGACAAAAAAAATTCTCAACAAA
>JAYOLY010000018.1:0-23550 GCA_038120575.1 Rickettsiales bacterium | reverse complement strand
CAAAAGAAGAGTATCTAGGAAAAACAAATTCTGCTAATATTAATCAACATATCAATCAACATGTAAACAAACAATTAAAACAAAATAAAACAAAAAGTGATGTGACGTAAAGTGGGAACTGAACATACAGCAGAAACCTTAAGGTGGGGGGTAAATTTAGGAAAAAACTCTGCATTTAAACCTCCACAATTACCTAAAAAATGGGGACCTAAACTCGAAAATGCAAAGAAGGTGAAAATTAGTACAGGAAAACCTCCTGTAGTAAAATTCAAACCAATAAATGAAAGTATTGCTGGAACGTTGAAAATAGCAAATATTACTACCCCTAATTTTAATCAATTAGCTCAGAAAGAGGGTGAAAGTCTAGTGACAAATGTGCTAGATGATATGACAAAATTAATTGACAGATCTTCCACAGTACATCCTACACCTACAATATTTGATCAATTAAATGTTTTGGTATTTTATAGGATTTATTGCCTATTTTGATTGATAATAGCATATTTTCTCTCCTTAATATTTTTTTTAATTTCTAATTAAAAAAAACCATCTCGCATACAATTTTCAACTGTTGATAGATTCAATATTACTTAATTTATGATGTTTTGACAACATAAAAAAAACGAACACCAAAACGGACACCCCTTAAAAAACTGTTCGTTTTTTACAAAATAAACACGAAATAAGTGTTCGTTTATTAATTATTTTTATGTCTAAATCACACAAAACGGACATGTTGACGACCACTACTTAATAAAGTAATATAATAAAAAATTAATATATATATATATATATATATTAAAAAAAAATCTTTTAGAACTTAAAAAAAATTTGACAACTTTTTTTAATGTTTTAAAATGGTTAATACACACACAAAAAAAGGGGTTTTTTTGATGAATTTTCGTAAGTTGGTTTCAAATAAATTTTAAAAAAAAATATAATTTAAATTTTGTTTTTATTTTTAACAAAATTAAAAATTGCAAAAACGCAGAAGGTAACAATAAAACATACTCATACTCAGAAACAAACATAGAATTACTAGATAAAATTATTAAAATGATGAATTGGAAAGTTATTGAGTGTCCAATATGCGGCAAATTAGGCTTGGATAAACATAAAGATGAATTTTAAAATCAATAAAAAAATAATAGTAGTGATAGTTGCTACTATAATAATATATATTTTACAGTTTCACGCATGGACATCAGCAGAATTTTTTAATTTCTTATATATTTTAGGTGGGATTGCTTTAATTTTTTTAGTTGTTTCTCTTGGGTTTTTTTTATAAAAAATCATGGAGGTTAAAAATGCTACTCTTAACAAAGAAAAATCAATATACGAAAAATATAAAAAGAAGTTTTAGTCTTTATGTAATTGCACCTGAATTAATCAGGCCTGCAACACTTAATTCACTGCGAGATGCATTAAGGAGAGGTAGCAGGCCTTTATCAACAATTTAATTATATTATGTAATACTACATAATGCAATACAATTTAATGTATATATTTATTGAAATTTTAAAGTGAAATTATTAAAAGTTTTACTATCTTTTGGTATATTTATTGTTTTATTCTTATGTGCAATTGCAATAATTTTACCAGTGAAATGTTTTTTAAATTTCTGTTCTGACCAAATGATTTTTCCTTGACTAGAATCAAGCAAATGAACAAACCCATAATCATCAACAAAATTGAAAATTGAAAAATGAGTATTTCTTTCTAGCTGTAGATGAATTAATGCAGGAGTGTTTATTTTTTTTAACGTTTCATATGACACATTCTTATAATGCTCTGCAATATACCCTAGATCAATAAATAACGATTTAAATTCTGAAAAGTTGTAAGAATATTTTTTTGAGTTCTTTTTTGTGTTTTTCAACTCAATTAACATATCTGACAATTCATTTTCTGTGTAAGTTTCCCCATACATCTTGAGTAGAGTAAGCATTGAAGCTAAACCGCATGTATTGTCATATTCTTGCATATATATATTTTTTTCTGATAATGCTTTAAATGATAATATTGTTTGTGCTGTTGTAGACACAGAACTTAAAAGAATTAAAATTATTATAAATTTCATCTTCTTAATTTGATTGTAAAATAATCTGTATCTGATTTTATGTAAGAAAAACCTACTTTTATTCTTTTTGTTAGCTTATAGCTGAATCCGTTTATAATAGATTTTTGAAAACTTTTTTGTGTGAATATAGTATCATTGAGATAATCAGGATCTGCATAATTAAGTGAATAACCACTTATATAACTAAAACTATTATTAATTAAGAAGTTAATCATAACTGAGACACCTATATTGTCGCCTGTATTATAATTTTGTTTTTTTATATTAGTTTTGTAGTCAAAGATTAAAACAGGTACAACAGGATCAATTATTTTATAGAACCCTGCGCTTACTGATGAATAAGACAATGAATTATCTTGTTCATGCTCTACACCATCATTATCAATATAGTCGAAAGTCTCATATATAGGCAATGACATACTTATGAAATAACCTGTATTGAATTTATTTATAAATCCTTCATATTCAATACCAAACGATTGGGTTTTTGATAAATTCTCAGAACTAAAGCTTTTGTGTTGATAATTGCTGATATATTTTTCATTGAAAATATCAAAATTATAAAAAATATTTACCTTGTCAAAAACTCCATAAGAAACTGACATTGTTTGATTTAATATATAATTTTCTGTGTAAGTAAAATCTGATTTTATATCCATGAATTTCATAGAAGTTGCAAACGAAAATTCATTTTTTTTGCCAAAATCAATAGAAATAGGAGACTCCAACAAGTTACTTGTTGGAATCTCGCCAAAACAAAAGGAAGAAAATAAAACGAAAAAAACTAAATTTTTAATACCCATTTTCTTTTCCTACATAGAAATAAATGGTTAGCATTGTATACATCACAGGATCTATATATGTTGGTGTTGGATAATCAAAATAAACCAACAACATAGCTAGTCCTATAATAGGCAATAACGAGAAAACGAAAAATTTAAAATAATATGTAACATACTTCTCGATAAAAGCATTATTGCTGTTATGTATATAGAAACAAGTGATAATTGAAACCAATAAAGACATTGCAGATATCAATTGTTCATTTATTTCTGTTGGATAAGTAAAAATATGAATTGAAATGAAAAATATAAAATACATTAATGTAATGTATTTATTATTTTCATAATTAAAAATTATTTTTTTCATGTGTTAAAATCTAGCAAGATTTATACCACTCATCAGGATGAGTGCAATAACCAGTGTCCCCGTAGTCGTTAAGTTTATGCTCATCTTCTCCAGTAACTATTTTTTTTATTTCATCTTTAACCCATTTTTTAGCCGAGCTTTTGATTACATGAATAGCTAAAGAAAGAACAAGTCTAAACCACTCTCCATCTGTTTGAGTTGCATCATAACTTGTCATTTGCTCTTGAGTCGCCTGTAACACATTTAACGCCTTTATATCACTTTTTTGATCTTCTAATTGAACATTTAATTGTGACGCGAAAGCGAAATTTGACATTAAGAAAACTGAAATGAGGAATGTTGAAATTATTTTAATCATAACAAGCCACACTCAAATGTACTAGGAGAACACTGTTTCTCGTCTATATTTTTTATTCTCTCGTTCAACCATTTGATAAATCGTCTAAAAGCCTTTCTAAAAAACTGACCTTCGGTTTTTTCTGCATCCTTTACATTCATTGTTTCTTGATTTGCATAAGCAGTGTTTGTTTCTATGTTGCTTATTTCAATACTGCATTCATTTGATTGTGTATTGTAATCTTTTTGCATATTTGTTTCTAAAGCAAATATATTGCAAGTTATTACAGAAAATATTAAAAAAGAAAATAAAATTACTTTTTTCATAAAAAACTCCTTAATATTATTTTTTTAAAAAATTAACTTCCTATGATAAAATTTAGTGATGAAATTATATGAGAATCATACTACTGTTATAAATATAACAGTAGTTTTTTTGTAAAGTCAAATGGAAAAATATACCTTCGGTTTTTTTCTAAAAGCCTACAGACAGAACAAAAAAATCAATCAAAAAGAACTTGCAATTATGCTCGATATGACACAGGCAAGTGTCAGTAATTATGAGCTTGGAAAAAGGCATCCAGATAAAAAAACAAAAGAAAAAATTCTTAAAATTTTAAAAGTTAATGACAAAAAAAATAATCAAACTCTGGATAAAAAAAAATTACTATATAAAATTAAAAAAATTGACGATTTCAATATTTTAGCCGACATTCAAAAATATATAGATTTTTTTGACTAATAAAACGCTATTATGCGTGTATGAGAAGATTTTTAATAAATAAATTTTTAAAATTTAATTCAAATCAAAAAAAAATAAAAATTGAATTACTCCTTGCATTTGGTGTTAAAAAAACAATTGATATTATGTGTTGTGATATACCAAATAATTTAGATGATAAGAAAACTTTAAATATCTTGAATAAAAACAAAAAAATATATTTTGTTTTGAACAAAGTTGATAAAAAAGAAACAAATAAAATTTATTATGGTAACTTGCAAGTCGAAAATAATGGATTTATTTTTAAAAAAAATGATCATATCGAGCTTATAGTTTGATATATTATTTTTCAATTTTTCCAGTTGCAATGATTACTGGCCATACATTTCTTTCAAAATAGTCTTGTAGCATGTTTCCAATTAAATACTCATTCACATCTTCAAACTGTGTATTGTACGTTTTTTCAAAATTATCTTTAAAATCCTGTGTGTTTAATTCTCTTTTTTTCCATAATTCAAAGCTATTTTTCTTAATTTCAGCTTCGAGGTCTTTGCTGTCTTCTTTAATTTGTGCAATTTCTGCATCCATAGTTTCTAATTTCATTCTATATATATCTAAGTCTGTTTTATATTTACTGTCCACGCTAGTGTATCCTCCATTTTTTAAACTCCCTAAAAAAACTGCTTTAGGGTTTTTGTATGACTGAGTTAATTTATTATTATAATCATGATGAAATGCATCGATTGAGGATTGCACGTCCTCTTCGCTGATATCTGTATTTTTAATCACGTTATGTATTTCTCTATTCGATAATTTCACAGCTTCATTCAAATCATATAAATTGTATTCATGCATATTAGTAGTAGTATTTTTATTATTATATATATTACTACTACTACTAGAGGCTTTTGTCTCTAGTTGTGTCACTACTTTGTCTATACTTTCGTCTATAGTTTCGTCTATACTTTTGTCTATAGTTAGTGCTGATTTTGATTCTAAATATATCATTTCTTCATATATTGATTTATTGATAATATAACGTGTCCATCCGCCACGACCATTCTTAAATTCTCCTTTTGTTATTATCCCCTTATCTCGCAACCTTAATATGCTTCTCTTAACTGAAAAAGGACTTGTTTTGGCTGCTTCACATAAATTTTTTATTGATATTTTTTCGCTAATATTATCGAGCCTTCTTACACAAGAATTATATATATATATCATTAATTTTCTTTGGATTCCTTCCAATTCTTGAAATGTATATTTGTCTATAGTTTCGTCTATAGTTTCGTCTATAGTTTCGTCTATGGTTGCGTCTCTACTTTGTCTATAGTTTTTGTTTTTAATAGTAATTTTGTCTATACTTTTGTCTCTACTTTGTCTATAGTTTTTATCATTGTCTATACTTCTGTCTATAGTTTTGTCTATACTTCTGTCTATAGTTTTTCCTAGAATTTTATCTATAGTCACGTCTATATTTTTGTTTTTAAATTTTTCAGGGGCTATCTTGTATTTGTCGCAGATTTGTTTATTGCGGTATTGTGACCTTTTTGGTGCAAAATCATCATAAACACTCATTCGCCAACATCCAATTAAATAAATTGTTAAACTTTTTTATAATTTCTTCATGCATTTTCTTTCTATATGTTTTTAAATTAAATATAGAATTTTGTGCTTCATAAGACTGTTTAATGAGAACAGAACTAGGTATAGGATCATTAAAAAACCCTGTATAATGCTTGCCCAAATATTCCATTGCAAAATCTACGTTTTTATTTTTGTTATGAAAATTAGTTAATATATTATAATTTTTTTTAATAAATTCCTGATCATCACAATAATCAAAAATACGCTTCATTGCTTTGTAGCTTGGTAGATCACATGCAAAAGGAATACTCAACGTGTCTGAAACGTGCCATAAATATTCATTTAGAAAATCTTTCGTTGGTTTTGTATCGACTAATATATGATCATAATTAAAATTATTTTTAAGTTCGTCAAAAATATCATTTAAATTATCCATATTGTATTTGATATCAATACTGTCTTCTGTTGTAACTGGTATGAGATCAATATTTTTTCTAGGCTTTAAAATAGTATCTAAAATCGTTGTTTTTTGTTGAATTAAATCATAAAAAGTCCAAATTTCTTGATAAGGATTAGTGCCTAAGTGAAACGTTGCATTAGCCTGTGTGTCGCTATCAATGACAAGTACTTTATATCCTTTCATTGCTAACCAGTAAGCATACTGAACACAAAACATTGATTTACCTACTCCCCCTTTTGTATTTGTGAAGCAATTAATTTTCATGATAAGTCTATTACCTTATCGCTTTTATATTCTGTATAATTTGTTCGGTTCACAAGGATTGTATGCCCCAACAACAAAGTTCTTTCTTCATCACTCCAACCTTTTGATTGTAAGTAATTATTCATGCGTATTCTTATATCCTTTGGTGTAAACTCTGGTATGTTAATATACCTACATATTTTTTTTAGTTTTTTTGTAAATTGATCATTGTTCGCCTGAAAGTTAATAGACGTGTGGAACGGATAAATAAATCCATTTCGTAATTTTATTTCGTCTAAATTTTCTAAAATAATTTTTTTAAGAATGTCATTTAAAATTATTTTTCTTGGGGATTTATTTTTTCTGTTAAGATCCGATACAATGTAATTATTATATATATCAACATGAACACCGATATTATCTTCATGTATGCAAGCTTTTAACAGTTCCTCTGGTCTTGCTCCAGTATACATGAGATAAGCCAGCCCTAAGTGAATATCACGATGATGTGTAGCGCAATAATCAAAACATTTTTTTAAATCTTCATAATTAATAATCTCATGTTTTTTCCTTGCATTGTAAGACGTTGTGTAATCTGTAATGTCATCAGGGAATATATTATCTTCAATATAGTCATTTTTTTTGCAAAAAATAAAAAATTTTCTGTAATGATGAGTATAGTCTCTAAAGGTCTGTGAATTAACCTCTTTTGCAATATTTGTTAAAAATATATCAATGGTTTTTTTACTTATATCCGTAATCCGATAATTACCATATTCTTTTTTCATTCTTAATAACAATCGTTCTTTTTTCTTGTAAGTTCCTGATTCAGCCAATGTCTTAGCTTCGCTTCTTTCTCCGTATTTAGATAATTGCTGCCTTTCATACTCTTTTTGGGCAACTAACAAATATTCATCTATGATATAATCAACCTTAAAAGTTTGTTTAAATTCTTTAGCAGTATTTAAAATGTCTTTTAATTCTTGCTTTTTTTTGTATTTTTCTGATTCTCGATCTTTTTTGGTTGGAATGTTTCCAATTTTCATTTTGGCTATGTGAGCAGTTTTTTTATTTTTGTCGATTTTGTATTCAAGACTTTCAAGAAGTTCCATATCTGAAATACTTAATTTTCTAAAATTGTATATAGCGTGATAGGAATCTTTGTATCTGCCACTTTTAACGTGATGTGTAGATATATGCACGTGAAGATGATAAAAGTCTAGTGAAAGAGGTGGAAACTGGTATGACAGGTTTAACTGTCGGATCTTTTGAACCTAAAAAATTATTTCAAAATTAAAAAAACTAGGATTAGACATAATTAAACATGTCTAACAAAGTATACCAGGAATTAAATTTATTTCATGACTACTAGCTAAATATTTCATAGCACCTTTAATTTCTTCCGCTGCAATCATTTGTTTCAATTGAACATTTTTCACATCAGAATTTGATTTTGGCAGAAGCCTTGGTACAGGATGTGTTGTAATATGTGGTGGTTGAAAAATGCCTTGCAAAAAAAATGGAGTAAAAAAAATACTATGACTGTGCACTGCAACAGGACGCCAAATATAAGCTGCTGGTAGAACAGAATTGGTTGATAGAAGTTGAGTAACAGCAGATTATAACATGTTACCTACAAGACGAGGTGGTAAATTACGATATCCAACCATAATTGGTGGTCTCAACGCAATTGTATTTAAACTATTAAAAAGCATAACCACTGTAATAGCGTCCCTTTTTATTGACGTAAATAATTTTATATTGATAGGATGAGAATAGTTCAATTAAAGGAAAAAAAATGCTTAAAAATAAATGGATATTTTGCGTGATAATAGCTTGGTTTTTCTGTGGATCTCTTGGTGCACAAACAAAAAATCCGTTATTAAAAAAAATAAATCAACCTATACTGTTTTCAATTATATCAGCAAACCATATCGAAGCTGGTACTGAAGAGGTCATTAATCAAGCCAACACACAGTTAAACACGATTTTAACTGTAAAAGCCGATCGAACATTTGAAAATACTTTGCAGCCTTTAGACGATTTATACGCCACACTTGAAACGGTATGGGCACCAGCTTATTTACTAGCTAATGTCAGCGGCGATCAGGCCATTAGAGATGCTGGATTAGCTGCTTCAGAAAAAATGTCTCAATTCATCACTGAACTCAGTTTAAATGAATCCCTATACCAAGTGGTTAACGACTATGCCAAATCTAGCGACGCCAACACGTTAAAGGGCTATAAAAAAAGATATTTAGACGAGACCTTGTTGGGGTTTCAACGAAGTGGTTTTGGACAATCAAAAGAGAGTCGAGATCAAATTAAATTAATCCAAAATGAGATTACAGCCTTAAGTTTAGAATTTAATAAGACAATAGGCGAGGTAAACGATTTTTTAGTCCTATCATATGACGATTTAAATGGGTTGCCAGAGTCGTACAAAGAGGCACGAAAGCAAGCTGATGGCCAATATAAAATCGATGTTACCTATCCAAGTTATATTCCTTTTATGACACTTGCAGAGTCTGATGAGTTACGAAAACAATTGTTTGCATTATTTAAAAATAGAGCGTATCCAAAAAATGTGGATGTCTTAGATCAGCTTCTTAAAAAACGTCATCAATTAGTTCAGTTACTTGGATATCAGACCTATGCCGAATACATGACAGAAATTAGAATGGCAAAAAACCCAAAAACAGTCTGGAAATTTGAAAAAAAACTTCATAAAAAAGTTTTAAAAAAAGCAAAGCAAGATGTTGCACTAATGGCAAAGATTAAATCCAATCGACTCGGAAAAAAAGTCAGAACTATCGAGGCGTGGGAATCTGATTTTTATGAAAATAAAGTTAAAAAAGACTATTTTAATTTAGATTCCGAAGAGCTTAAGCCATATTTTGAGTTTAATTCAGTCACACAAGGATTATTTGATATTTATCAAACATTGTTTGGAATCTATTTTCAAGACGTTGTGGGTGCCTCAACATGGCATGATGATGTGTTGATGTATGAGGTGTTTGATAAGCAAACAAACAATATTATAGGAGAATTTTATTTGGATATGTTTCCAAGAGACAATAAATATTCTCATGCTGCAGCATTCTCGATTGTTCAAGGAAAAGAGTATAAAAACACCTATCAAAAACCTGTATATGCCCTTGTATGTAATTTTCCAAAACCGTCAACAACAACGCCTTCTTTGCTGTCTCATCGAGAAGTAGAAACCTATTTTCATGAATTTGGACATCTTCTACATGGAATATTAACAACATCAAAATTAATGGCATTTTCTGGAACATCAGTAAAACGAGATTTTGTTGAGGCTCCTTCTCAAATGCTCGAAAACTGGGCATGGAAAAAAGAATCTCTTGTGTTATTTGCCAAACATTACCAAACAGGAGAGACCATTCCTGACGACTTAATTAACAAGATGATAGCTGCAAAAAATGTAAATTCCGGTACAAAAAATTTACAGCAAATATATTATGCCCTGCTTGATTTCACTCTCCATGATGGCTTTGAGCCCAATAATCCCCAGTCAAGCACAGATCTTGTTGAACAGTTGCAAAACGAACTTACGTTATACCCATATGTAGAGGGAACTCATTTTCAAGCTAGTTTTGGACATCTTGTTGGATATGCTGCTAGCTATTATGGCTATAAATGGTCTGAAGTGTATGCAGCAGATATGTTTTCAGTATTTGAATCTGAAGGAATGCTAAATCAATCAACAGGTGCTCGGTATCGACGACATATCCTTGAACCAGGAGGAACAAAAGATCCTCTCAATCTAGTCGAATCTTTTCTTGGTCGAAAACCAAACAACAAAGCATTTATAAAAAGTTTGGGTTTATAGTTTATAACGAGTCGATGATGGTATCAAACACCAGCGTTTGATTGTCAATATCGTGTTGAGTTGGTTGAGGGTATCGACCTGAAAGTCGAGTAAATACATGCAAATCAGAGTCTATAACCTGAAAAAATACATTCCCAGAATTTGCATCGTTTAACGATTTGTAAATCATGTAGGCACTAATGGGGTTTACCGTTTTGTCTCCAGTCGATTGGAAAATATAGGCACGAGTGTTTTCTGGCAAGACAATGTCTTCAGCAAGAACAGTTTGAATATGTTTTGTGGCCTCATGAAGTTCTGCCAAGGCTTCAACAGGCCTGATGTTATACCAATTTTCTTGTTCTGCTGGTGTTATTTCATCTCGAACTTGATCAGATAAAAGACCTTGAATGTAGGGAACCAAATGGATCTGTTTATTTTGGTTAACAACAAGCGAATCGATAAAAAATAAAGACGTTAAGTGAGAGTTAAAACGCTGATTAGCTAGGTGATCTAAAACCAAGGTTCCACCCGTTGACGACGCTGCAATACTGATAGTTGTAAAGCCCATATCAACAAGTGCATTATATTCATCAAGGATAGGTTTTCCCCAATCTTCCCAACTCGATTGACGAAAATCATCTAACGATCGACCATGAGCACCTAGCAAAATGGGGGACACATATATAGGTTCATTGCTGACATAATCATAAAATTCTTGCCATTCATAGGTAGATGCCGTAAACCCATGAACTGTAATGACAACAGGATAGGATAAATCAAGTGTAGCTACATCTTGATTAGAAAGAATTAAATTAGGGTTAATGATTGTTTGATCTAAAACTGCAGGAGCATCCATCCAATGGTCTTCATATGAAGACGTTTTTGAGCATGCGGTTAAACAAAACAATACACTGAAAATAATGGCAACATACTTAATCATAGCGATATGTTACTCCTAAATTAAACCATAAAGGGTCTACTGTTGTAGATGTGATTAATGCATACCCAAGTTGAACGGATACGTTATAGCGATCAAAAAAAGTTGGGCTATTTAGTCCAATAAAGATGTTGGCCATTACATGTTGCGTATCAATAAAATTAAAGAGCTTATTGTCTAAAAAAAAGTGAGTATAACCTAATTGACCTTTTAAAAATAACGTATATTGCTGAAAATCATAAAGATATTTTAAAACAGACATACAATAATTGTTTTTGATAAAACGATTGCTATCACGAACTCTGAAGTAAGACGTCGAAACATCCAATACTAACTGAACATCCTGATTAAAAACAGTTACATCATAAAGATTCCAAGAAATTGCATCTTGATAGTAAAAATTTTTTTCAACATGATATCCAATTTTTTTTGCATTTAAAAACGTACAAAGTGATAAAAAAATAAAAATAAAAATTAATGATTTAACTGTTGTTTTGCAGCGTTCCATAACTCTACTTTATCCTCAAAATTTAAATGAGTAAAATCGCTAGTAGAATGAATCTCTTCCATTTTTTGAAAGCGATTAATAAATTTTTTATTGCTTTTGCGTAATACATCTTCAGCATTAATATTCATTTTTCTTAATACATTTACAATAGAAAATAAAACATCTCCAGCTTCATCTTCAATGGCATCTCTATCATTTAATGTGCACGCTTCAGTAAACTCTCGAATTTCTTCATTGAGCTTATCAATAACACCAGTCTTATCGTCCCAATCAAACCCAGCACGTTGTGCTTTTTTTTGAACTTTTTGAGCTTCTAAAAGTGCTGGCAGTTTTGGAATATTGTCCATAATCGAATGAGAAGAGGTTTCGGTTTTCTTAATTGTTTCCCAATGTTTCCATACATCTTCCACTGTATCTGCTTGCGCATCTCCAAAAACATGAGGATGGCGTCGAATCATTTTATGACCCACATCGTTTGCCACGTCATCATAATTAAACTGTTGGTTTTCTTCGGCTATTGTTGACAGCATAACAACATGAAGCAATACATCCCCAAGTTCTTCTTTAATATGATTGATGTTTTCCGATTCAATGGCATCCACTAGTTCGTAAGCTTCTTCAATAATACATGGAATAAGTGATTTAAATGTTTGCTCTTTATCCCAAGGACAACCTTCTGGACTTCGTAGTTTCTTTACGATGTTTGCAAGATTTTCAATTGTATTCATGAATTAGTTTATTCCAGACGCTTGTTTAAAAAAAACTTCTTTTTCATCAGCTGAAACCCCTTCTTCTAGCTGAGTTTTTTCTTCTGAATTAACAATCAGAACTTTTGACGGTGTAAATAAAAAAATGTTTTCACCAATTTTCATCATATGGCCATTGATAGCATAAGCCGTACCACAGACAAAATCGATTAAACGCTTTCCTGCAAGTTTATCTAAATATTTCAGATTTACAATAACAGGTTTATTTTCTCGTAAATGAGTCGCAATAGATAATGAATCTTCATAGACTTTTGGTTCTTCAACTTTAATTTCAGACGATGCAAAAGGACGTGCATTTTGAGAGTCAATTAATGACCCTTTAAATGGTTTTATTGTAGGTGATTTTTCTGGCGTTGTAGGTTCTTCAAAAGGTTCTTCTTCTGAAAAACCAAAATAATGCTTAATTTTTTCTAGTGTGTTTTTCATTATATACCTCAATTATTTTTTAAATATAAAACGGCCAATTCTAACCATGTTAGAACCACAGGATATGGCTAGTTTGTAATCTTGACTCATACCCATGCTTAATACAGATAGTGTACCATAATTTTGTTTAAAGGTGTCATAGGCTTTTTTTGTTTTTTCAAAGACTAATCCCAATTCTTTTTCATTATCAAGAAGCGGAGCAATTAACATAATCCCTTTTAAAGTAATACCAGTATAAGTATGTAACGTATCTAGCAACATATCTTGGTTATCTAAAGAAAATCCAAATTTATTTGGATCATCTCCTGAGTTGAATTGAAGAAGAATATCTGTTTTAGTGTTTAGTAATAAAGATTTATCGTTTACATGCTCAAGAAGTTCAAGACGGTCAATCGATTGAATACAATTAAATTGTTTCAACACTTTGTTTACCTTATTGCTTTGAAGATGACCAATAAACTGCCAATTGATATCTAAATCTACTAAATCTTGTTGTTTTTTCAAGGCATCTTGAACTTTATTTTCCCCAAAAATTGAGAGTCCCTGAGAATAAATAAATCTTATCTCTTCAGCCGTTGCATATTTACTTGCTACACAAATATCAATAGGGTAATTCACATGATGTTGATGTTTGAGTTGTTCAATGGACTCATGAATGGTTTCAATTTGATGCTTTATAAATGCCTTATCCATAGAATTAAACAATACTTCCAAAAGAATAATCAAGTTGATTATAGCCTTGATTTAATGCAGTAGATAGTGGAATTTGCTTGGAAATAGGTCCCCAGTATTGACGTGGACCAGGTGAAGAAAAGGAATCTGTTTCTGCCCAGATTGTTCGTCTTTCAGCAAAAAATTGAAAAGCAGGGGAGTCTAAATCGACAATTGCTTTTTTGATCACAACAGCGTCTTTATTGTCTCTACGCTCTATATCAAGCAACCCAATTAATGGAATTCCCAATGGCTCGGCTTTGTCGTCAAATCGAGACATAGCAGCCATATAACCAGTATGTTTTTCTAAAACAAGCGACCCTGCTATTAACCCAAGATTATAGGTAAACGATGCATCAAATCCAGATGGTGCTCCACAACGACCTTCATACCCAAAAAAGTGATTAATACCATTAAATGGAATTGAAATAGTATTTTTTTTGAAATAATCAGTCACCATATCAATTAACAGTAGTTCTGTATTGATTTGAGATAACTTCAAGTTTCCATGAGAATCTCGATCCAGCAAAAGCTGCTCTTGGATGAGTGTTGGTAGAGAATTAAATACATGAAGAGAGTCCGTTGAAAGTTTGTTTTCAATGTCAGTTTTGTTTTGAAAATTAAGCTGATTTAATTCATCGATAAGACGTTTGAAATCTGGAATAAATTCGATTAATCCTTCAGGAATTAAGATCACGCCATAATTTAATCCTTTGTCAGATCGATGCTTAATAATGCTAGCTATATAGTCTACTATCGCATTTAAATTCCAATTTTTTTCCAGTATTTCTTCGGAAATTAACGTAATATGGGGTTGGGTCTGTAAAGCAACTTCAAGTGTAATGTGGCTTGCACTACGTCCCATTAGCTTGACAAAATGCCAATATTTTTGAGAAGAAGGGGTATCTTGTAAAATATTTCCAACAAGTTCTGAATAAATTTTTGTTGCCGTATCAAATCCAAATGAAATAGGTAGATAATCTGAAATTTGTAAATCGCCATCAATGGTTTTTGGGACCCCAACAACGCTACAACCAAGGTCAAATAATAGATCGGCTAGAAAAGCGGCATTCGTGTTTGAATCATCACCACCAATAATAACTAACCCATCAAGTTTATAGGTTTTAACAGTATGTTTTACTTGTTCAAATTGTTCAGCAGTTTTAATTTTTGTTCGATCCGATCCTAATAAATCAAATCCACCTAAATTAAGTACGTTTTGAACATCGTCATCAGATAAGATAAATAAATCTCCGTCTAACAATCCTTTTGGCCCTTTTTTTACACCATATAAAATATGGTTATCGGCAAGAATATGTTTCAAGCCGGCAATCACATTATGACCACCTGCGGCAGGGCCTCCAGAAAACAAAACAGCTATTCTTTTTTGTTGGATCGACGTTTGATGCTGGTTTCCGGTTAAAATTGTTGAATCGGATAAATGGTTAAATTGAGGACTGACTCTAGCATCGATTTCTAGCGAATTAGGCAGCGCTTGAAATGAAATAGGATGAAGGTTTCCATCTTTGAAAAATTGAGGCATCACAGTTAAAGGACGTTGCCTTAATTGTTTTTCAAATAGAGAGCATCGTGATTCATTTTGAATTAATAGTTCTTTTATTGACATAGTGTTTCCTTTTTGTGCTAGATTAAATTTTAATTTTCAATTAAGTCATTGATAATATGTAAAGCTTCGCTTAATTGTAAATCTGATTTAAGATTTTTATAAAGTGTTTTATATGTATTTTCTGTTTTTTGATCAATAACTAAGCCATTTGGTACTTCAAATTCAATGTTTTTGTTTTTGAATGTCTGTTTGTCATAGGCTTTGTTTTGTTTCGTAATGTCATTTTTAAACTCTACAGCCTGGTCTATATTTAATGGAAATAGAGACTTTTTATTGATAGATTGAATATACGAGATTTGGTCAATTAATAGTGTAAAGTCGTGAGATTGTTTAATTCTATCAGCACTTTTCTGTTTCAATATTGATATTCTAGATTCAAGATTATCCCAAGTATTGAAAGGTAGAGAATCTACTGTATCCCAAGGTAGATAGTATTTTAATTGATTTTCACCAATATCAACAGCAGAATAAGCATCAGGGATGTCAATATCAGGAATAACACCTTTGCTTTGAGTTGATCCACCGTTTATTCTGTAAAACTTTTGTATGGTAACTTTTAGAGACCCTAATTTGTTTAAATTGTTCAAAACAGAATTAATTTGATTATCAAGATCAATAAACTGTTGCACAGTACCTTTTCCGAATGAATTGGTCCCTACAATAATGGCACGTCCATAATCTTGTAATGCAGCAGCAAGAATCTCTGAAGCAGACGCACTATATGGATTAATTAAAATAATAACTGGGCCAGAGTAAGTAACTGAGTTGTTTTGATCTACAAGAACACGTGTGTTTTTTGGACGACGAGATTTTACTTGAACAACAGGTCCAGACTCAATAAATAAGCCAGCTGTATTGACGGCATCAAGTAAAAATCCACCTTCATTGTAGCGAAGATCAAGTATGATTCCATCAATATTGGAATCTTGAAGCTGTCTCAACGCTAACTCAACGTCATCGGTTGTGTTTCTGGCTTTATTATCCTGAATATCTCTGTAAAACTTTGGAACATGAATGTAACCGATTCGCTTATCAAGAGTTGGCTCTTTAATAATAGTTGTTTTTGTAAATGTTTCTTCAATTTCAACAATATCTCTAGTAATAGAGATAACTTCTTCTTCGCCGTTGACATGTCTAACCGTAAGTCTAACTTCAGTTCCTTTTTTGCCCCGAATTAATTGGACAATTTTACTAACTTTCATTCCAACAGTGTTGACAGGTTCTTCATTACCTTGCCCAACTTTAAGAATTAAATCTTCTGGTTTTAACGATCCTTCACGATATGAAGCACTACCATAAACAATACGAACTACTTTAATATAGCCATTCTCTTCTCGTAATTCAGCTCCAATACCTTCCAGTTTTCCAGAAATATTGATGTCAAATTGTTCTTTTTTTGCTGCTGGGAAATAGCCCGTGTGGGAATCAAATACATTAACTAGTGTATCAAGATAAAAATTTAGTTTATCGTCGTAATCTTCTTCATCAACAGTACTAAAAAATTTATCAAAATCAGTTTTGATTTTTTCTCTAGATTTTGATTCAAGATCAGCTTCAAAATCAGCTGAAATAGCCATGTTTTTTGATACGCTATCTTGTTTCAAATTTAGATATGCATTTATTGCTTTATACTCTAAAAATAAGGTCCATCGTTTTTTTAGATCATTATAATTTTTGGCAAATAAAATTTTTTCAGGATCAGATTCATATTGTTTTGTTGAATCAAATGTAAACGGTGTTTCAAGAGTATCTCTGTAAAAAACTTTAAATTTTTCTAGTCTATCAAGATATATTTCCAATGCAGTGTTAAAAAACTTAAAGTCCCCATTATTAATTTCGTCATCAATTGAGTGTTTGTAAATTGATAAATCAACAATATCTTCCTGAGTAAAAAAACGTTTGCTTGGATCAAGCTTATTGATGAAAAGATCAAAAACCATTTCTGAATATGAATTATCTACATCACGTGGTGAAAAATGAAAATTTTGAACTCCAAGAACAATCAACTTTTGAACAGCTTGCTGTTTTGTGACAGCATAGACAAACGTGCTTAATGAGACAACTATAAAGACAAATAGAATAATTTTGGAAAGTTTTTTTGGCTTAAACATGATCTGTTATATTTACTTTTTCAACAGTAGCAAACATTATTTGAGCGTTTTTAAAAAATAAATCAACGATCGAGTTGAAAATCCAGACATACCATTATCAAGATATGAATAGTCCTTATTTGCTCTCATCATTGGTGCAATATCAAGATGAAGCCAAGGTGTTTTATCTACAAATTGCTCTAAAAACTTTGCTGCAGTAATAGCACCCCCAGAAGATCGACTTTCGCTTGCATTAATTAAATCTGCAACATCAGATTTTAAATAGTTTAAATATCCCTCAAAAAGAGGAAGTTGCCAGAATTGTTCACCTGTCTGGTCGTAGCACTTTAAGAAACGATCAATTATAGACTGTTTATTACCAAACAAGGCAGCAGCTAGCTCTCCTAATGCAACACAAGCAGCCCCTGTTAATGTTGCAATGTCAATAATGACCTTTGGTTTGAATGTGCATGCATAACTTAATGCATCTGCCATAATAACTCGTCCTTCTGCATCTGTATTCGTAATTTCAATTGTTTTGCCAGAATAAGAGGTAATAACATCTCCAGGTTTGTAAGCATCTCCAGATGGCATGTTTTCAGCTAAGGGAACAAGACCAATAACTGAACAGTCAGCATCTTGCTCAGATAGTGCCTTTAAAGCTCCAACTACAGCTGCTGCACCTCCCAGATCCCCTGTCCTGTCTCTCATACCTTTACTGGGCTTAATCGAAATGCCCCCAGAATCGAACGTTATACCTTTTCCAACAAGAATAGACGGGGCTGTTTTGTTGGAAACATTATAGTGTATTTCAACAAGGTATGGAGGATTTTTTGATCCTTTACCAACATTGTAAAGAGCATTCATGCCTTTTTTCTGAATGTCTTTTTGATCATATACCTTAATGGTGAGTTTTTTATGTTTAAGTGTTTTTTTGATTTGATCAACAAATAGATCTGGAGTGAGGTGGTTTCCAGGTAAATTAGCTAAATAACGTGCAAAATTTTGACCAGTTGCGTTTATATGAGCTGTTTTAGCTAATGAATTAAGGTGTTTTTTTGTCGTTGTGTTTAGTTTTTCTGTTGAAGGTAAAATAAAAGTGATGTTGGGTATAGTTTCCTTTTTTGTATCGCTAGTTTTTAGTGAGTGGATAGGACTGATTCCTAATGTAAACCCTTCAGTAAAAGATTGAATAAAATCTGATGAAGACACTTGTTTTTCAGAATAAATTACAACAGAAATTGATTTTAAATGAAATGAACGAATTAAGGCCGCGACTTCTCCGGCTTTGTGTCGAATTGAGTTTGAAGTCATATCTGATGGTCCACATCCTGCAAATAGTATCCGATCAACGCAGTCATCACTGGGTGAATGAAACATGGTTAACCTCTTTGACGAATCAGAGATTTCATTTGTTTTGGATAAAAAAGGCAGAACTTTTTCATAAGAGGATTGCTTAAATAGAGTTGTTAGATCATTTTTTTTTGTGTAAATAAAAATACATAAGTCAGTCTTAACAGAACTAAAATAGTCTTGGGTAAAATTAAATGTCATAGAATTCACCTTGTTATGATAATAACTATAACGATATCATATTTTAATGTAATTCATAACTATAAACTTTTTTTTAAAAGATGTTTTAAATACATACAAAAATGGTATTTTTAAAGTAGATTTAGAAAATAAGTTTGTACTATAATAGTATTGATCCAATCAAACTAAGGAGTTATTCAGTGGAAAGTTACCACGTATTAAGCTTTGCATCGATTCCAGTTTTGGGCGTTTGTGCTCAGATTGTTGCATCACGATTTAATATTCCATCAATTCTCTTACTTTTAGTTAGTGGGTTTTTAATGGGGCCTATTTTCGGCTTGTTAAATCCGGAACATCTATTTGGTGAAACATTTTATCCCTTCGTATCGTTGGCTGTTGCTTTAATTTTATTTGAAGGTGGATTAACTCTAAAAATTTCAGATTTAAAACACACAGGAAAAGTGGTAAGAAATTTGATTACAGTAGGGTACGTTATAACCTGTTTGGGAACAATGTTTCTTGCTCATCTATTCTTTGGTTTTGATCTAAAGATATGTTTGCTTCTTGGTGCCATTTTAGCTGTTTCAGGACCCACCGTAGTGACGCCTTTATTGAGACAAATAAAAGTAAAGCAATCATTGTCAGCTATTTTGAAATGGGAAGGAATAACAATTGATCCAATTGGAGCAACTGTATCAGTAATGATATATGAAATTATTTTAATCGAACGAGCATCTCAGGCATTTAATGTTGCTTTAATTATTGTCTTAAAGACGCTGGTAAGTGGAATTCTTCTTGGAAGTTTCGGTGCTGCAATTGTTATGATTTTATTTAAGAAAAAAGTAGTTGCAGACTTTTTAGAAGAAGCTTTGACGTTTATAGTTGTACTATTTGTTTATGCACTAGCAGGCGTATTTCAATCTGAATCTGGCCTGTTGGCAGTGACTATAATGGGCATTATTTTAGCGAATCAAAAATTAGTTACAACAAAACATATCTTAACCTTTAAAGAAAATATCACTGTTCTCTTGCTGTCATCACTTTTTATTATGCTTGCTGCAAAAATAGAATTGCATCAATTGCTGATGGTAATCAATGCTAAGACATTATTATTTGTTTTTTCGTTAATTTTCATAGTAAGACCAATCTGTGTGTTTGTTTCAACAATAAATTCTAAATTAATGCTAACTGATAAATTGTTTTTAGCCAGTATATATCCACGCGGTATTGTCGCCGCTGCAATTGCTTCTATTTTTTCAATTCAGTTAGATAATGCTGGAATTGAGCATGCAGCTGATATTTTGCCCATAACATTTTTAACTATTATCATTACAGTTACATTTTATGCATTAATTGGTAGACCCATTATTAATATTTTTAGATTGCACCGAATTCAAAAAGGTATTTTAATTGCAGGAGCGCATCCATGGGCACGAGATTTTGGTTCGTTTTTAATGAGCTTAAATTTTCAAGTTTTATTTGTTGATACAAACATAGAAAACACATTGCAGGCTAAGCAACAAAAATTAAAATGTATTAATGGAAATATTTTATCGGATAGTATTATTGAAATGGCGGAATCATCAGGATATGGAAAATTGATTGCTGTCACAAAAAGTGACGAAGTAAATCTATTATCGACATTAAAATATACTGAAATTTTTGGAAAAAATAATGTTTCAAGAATTGTTCCTAAAGACTATAAAAAAGAAGTAAAAAAAGGATCTCACGACTTATTGCTTTTTGAAAAAGGTATTGGTCTAAATTTATTAGAAACAAATCAGCTGATTGGATCAAAATTTGAAGCTGTTGAAATAACAAAAACGTTTACGTTTGAGTAATTTCAACAACAATACTCTAAATCAATTTTGATCGGAATGGTGACCCCAAACAATTTCATTAAATTATTTTATATTGGGCACAAATTTACTCCTATTGAAGGCTCTAAAGTGTTGGTATATAAAAAAGATGAAAAATCCAATAAAAAATAAGATTATAAAGAGCTACTTAAACGCTGCAAATAAACAATAATATCAACTAAAGCTTTTGTGTCCATTTTACAATAATCTCTTAATTTTTTTTCAATTTTTTTTTGCTTTGTTGCACTGCTTTGTTGGTAAATTTTGATGAATTTTAAAGCTTCTGATCCAGATTTTAAATCAAGTGATTTATGTGTTGTTTGTTTGTTAATGCTGTTATGAATTGCTTTTAATGAGAATTTGCCTAACATATCAGGGATATAAAGTTTGAATGTTTTGAATAAAACTGAAATATCAATGATTTGACTTTTAATTTGAGTTAAATCTGAAGATAAATCTGGAAAAAAATGAATCAAATTATCAAGCGTCATTTTTTCTAACATGGAATCAAAAACAATAATCGAGCCTTTTGAATCTGTATTTGAAATTAATGCTTCAGCAAATAATCGTAAAGTTTGGTTATTAATAGGAGAAAAAAAATCTAAATGAGATGCTTTTGTTTCAAATGAGTTAAGTGTGTGGACAGAAAATAAAAAAGGAATTTTTTCAAAAACTTTTTGCTCATCAATAATAGGAATGACATTGGTAATCACTTCCATATCAAGACATTGGATTGGAAATATCAAGGCTTTAAAAAATTGATTTAAAGCAGCTGTATTAACAAAAATAGAATTGTTTAATTCACAATTTATTTGGATAAGTTGGCGTTTGGATAGTGTGGATTCATTTTTTTTAAGTTGAGTAAATGTTTTTACATCTCGTTCATAAAGATTGAGTTTTTTACTGAAACTGCAATCAACTAAATCAAAAATAGTTGGAGATTTAGTCTTCCAGCAGGTATCAAAATAATCACATTTTGAAGGTTTGAAGCAGTGCCTATCCAGCATTGGGGGTGATAATTTAGTTGCGCTAGTATGTGTTTTTAAGTGATTATATTGAAGATGAATTTTTTTTTGTAATTTAGCTAGCCTTGTAGTTTCAAAGTTAGTATTAAAAAAAGAGTCTGTTTTGTGAATCTTATCTTTAAAAGAAATTGTTATATAGTTTGAAATATGTATGTTGAGTTTCTGTAATCCAAATTTCCATAGCGACAACATATAAATGTAGTAATGGCTTACATGATAGGCAGGTGTAAGCAAGTAGACATTAATAGTTGTCTGATCAATATAAATTAAATGAGGTTGAAAAACAAAGTGTTGACTCTTAAATGTTGGTAGAATGTAAGCCTGAGGATGAGAACATGTTTTTTGAAGGGTTTGAATTTTTTTAGACGTTAATTGTTTGGCGTTTTCAATAATGTCTATTTGCTCAAATGTTTCACAAAATGACTTAAGTAGGGGAGCTAGATCTGGATCTAGGTCACTTGTAGTGTTCGAAAGGCGCTGATGTTGAAACAAAACGTCACAGCGTGAATAGGCAATAAAATCTTGAACAGTTAAATTTTCTTGAGACATATGTATATTCAAATTGCCACAACGATGCTATTTAGTCAAAAAGAATTTTAAATAAAAATTAATCATAAAAATATGGAATCTTATATTTAAGTAGTGTACTATTTAACTCAAAAAGGGAAGTTAAAATGGGTTTAAAAGAAGAATGTGGAGTTTTTGGAGTTTTTAATGTAGACGAAGCGTCAGTTTTAACGACTCTTGGATTGCATTCACTTCAACATAGAGGACAAGAAGGCGCTGGTATCGTCAGTTTTGATGGTGATCAATTTCATTCCGTCAAAAAAGAAGGCCTTGTGGGTGACAACTTTAATGATGCTCAAACTCTAGCTAAGCTTCCTGGAAAACATGCTATTGGACATGTGAGATATTCAACTACAGGAGATTCTAAATTAGAAAATATCCAGCCCTTGTTTGCAAATCTTGCATTGGGTGGTTTTGCCTGTGCCCATAACGGAAATTTAACCAATACATTTTCTATTAAAAACGAGCTTGTTGAAACAGGATCTATTTTTCAAACGAGCTCAGACACTGAAATTATTTTGCAACTCGTTGCTCGATCTAAAAAAAGTAAAATAATAGATAAACTCACTGAAGCATTACAAAAAATTCAAGGTGCTTATTCCTTGGTTATCATGACAAATAAGAAATTAATTGGTGTTAAAGATCCCTTTGGAATACGCCCATTAGTTTTAGGAAAAAAAGATGATGGCTATGTGCTTGCATCTGAAACATGTGCATTTGACATCATTGGAGCCAAATATATTCGTGACGTTGAAAATGGCGAAATTGTTGTAATAAGCAACCATGGAATAGAAAGTATAAAGCTATTTCCAGATATCAAAGAGCGTCCTTGCATTTTTGAACGAATCTATTTTTCTAGACCAAGTAGTATGATTAATGGAAAAACAGTTTACACATACAGAAAAAATCTTGGTCATGAACTTGCAAAAGAAAATAATATTGATGCAGATGTCATTGTTCCTATACCAGATTCGGGCGTTCCAGCGGCCTTAGGGTTTTCTCAGACTGCCAATATTCCATTTGAATTAGGAATTATTAGAAATCATTATGTGGGGCGAACATTCATTGAGCCCTCTCAAAGTATTCGTC
>JAYOLY010000017.1:23345-23809 GCA_038120575.1 Rickettsiales bacterium | reverse complement strand
ACATTAAAGTATCTAGACCACTGAATGTGTTCATATACGCTGATTGCAAAGTTAACGCATACCTTATCAAGTTTTGACTAGAATTTTTTGTATAAGAAATTTTTTCTAAATCACCACGAAGTTGATTTATAGGATAAGTGCTAAGTAAATGAGGTCCGACAGGATTATATAAAGTCATAACAAAAAAAATAATTAAATTTATATATAAATTATATATATAAATGTTAAAATAAAACAAAAAACAATAAAAATCAAGAAAAAAAATAAAAAAAACAAAAAAAATATAAAGATTAACAACTAGATAACTTAACTATTTCATGGCATAATTTTTAAAACTATGAATGAAAAAATATTTAATGCACGTACATCTATCGAGCAAGTTGAAGAATCAACAAGCTTTGCTCCTAAATTTGATCAAAATGGGTTAATTCCTGTTGTTACAACTCATTTTGAAAATGGTGAAG
>JAYOLY010000017.1:9469-23272 GCA_038120575.1 Rickettsiales bacterium | reverse complement strand
ATGCAAGGGTATATGAACAAAGAAGCTCTTCTTAAAACAATTGAACTTGGAGAAGCTGTTTACTATTCCAGATCAAGAAAAACAATCTGGCACAAAGGCAAAACCAGTGGTCTAATTCAAACTGTTAAAGAAATAAGAATCGATGACGATCAGGATTGTATCTGGCTAAGAGTTGATGTTGCAGGCTCTGCAAGTTGTCATGTTGGATATAGATCTTGTTTTTATAGAGCTGTTCCATTCGGAAAAAATATAGCTGAAAACGAAACAATCAAACTTAAATTTACAGAACACGAAAAAGTGTTTGACCCCAAAGCTGTTTATGGGGATGCCCCAAATCCAACTATTTTATAATTCATGATGTCCGGGTTATTTATTTCATTAATAAAACTGTATCAACATACAATATCAAAAATAATTCCTAGCAGATGTTGCTTCTATCCAACTTGTTCAACCTATGCCATTACATCATTTCAACAATTTGGCTTCATTAAAGGGCTATATTTATCAACTAAACGTCTTCTTAAATGTCATCCTCATTCCAGCCCTGCCATTGATCACGTCCCACATTCATGACACTAAAACTATACAACACCCTATCTCAGAAAAAAGAAACCTTTGTTCCCAAAGACAAACATAATGTCAAACTCTATGTTTGCGGGCCGACAGTGTATGATTTGCTTCATATCGGCAATTTTCGCGGAGCTATTTTTTTTGATTTTTTAAGACACTGGCTTGAAATCTTGGGATATACTGTCAATTACGCAGTCAATTTTACTGATATTGACGACAAAATTATCCAACGTGCACATGAACTAAACAAAGATCCACTACAATTAAGTGAATTTTATATTGACGAATATGTAAAAGATTATCAATCACTCTCATTATCTCCACATAGTATAAACCCAAAGTGCACTCACCACATTCCTAGCATGATTTTATTTATAGAAAACCTCATCAAAAAGCAAAAAGCCTATCATGTTGATGGAAGTGTGTTCTTTGAAGTAAACACATATAAAGAATACGGAAAATTAAGCAATAAAAATATTGATGATTTAGGCCAAGTTCATCGCATTGACCCTGATCCAAGAAAAAAAAGTCCTCTCGATTTTATATTATGGAAACCAGCAAAACCTGGAGAACCCTCTTGGAATTCACCTTGGGGCAAAGGCCGCCCAGGTTGGCATATTGAATGCTCTGCTATGAACAAAGAGATTTTTGGAGACCAAATAGATATTCATGGTGGAGGAATTGATTTAATTTTCCCACATCATGAAAATGAAATTGCACAAACTGAAGCACTGACTGATAAACCATTCTCGACATTTTGGGTACACCATAATTTTATTCGTTTTGGTGATGATAAAATGTCTAAATCTAAAGGAAACGTTGTTCAAGCAAGATCGTTCATTCAACAATATCACCCTGAAATATTAAAATTCTTAATTTTATCCGTTCATTACAGATCTGAAATTAATTTTGAAACAAAACAAATCTACCAAGCCATATCAAGACTAGCCAGAATCTATAAGGCACTCAAAGAAGCCAAAGAACTAGCTGCAAATCATCACCCCAGCAATGAATTTAATGCTGTTCTCAACGAAAGCTCAACTAAATTTAAGGAAGGACTAAATGATGATCTAAATACGCCTATAGCATTTGCAGCAATATTTGAACTTATCCGTCAATTTAATAACGAATTAACAACTTTGAAAAAAAAGAATCCACTCCTCAAAGGTGCTGCTTTTCAAACCTATCAATTTATCATTGAGAAAGGAAAAACCTTCAGTTTATTTCAAGAAGACCCTTCAACATTTTTAAAAGATTGTGATGCAATTTTAATAAAAGAAAAAAACATTAATAAAACACAGATTCAAGACTTAATAGAAAAACGAAATCTAGCTCGTCAACAAAAAGATTTTGCCCTTGCTGATCTTATACGACAACAATTGCTTGATCTTGATATCATTATTCAAGACACACCAACAGAAACACTTTGGGAAGTCAATAAGACACTTACTTAAAAAAACACAGCAAACAACTATCAACAAAAATAATAATTATGATATTCTATAGCACATGACTAATCTAAATGTTTCGGTTGATATATGTCTAATTCCTATGGGCGTTGGTGTGTCTATTTCAAACTACATTGCTGACTGCCAAAAAATCTTTAAACAATACAATTTATCAACACAACTTCATGCTTATGGCACAAATATTGAGGGAGATTGGGATGACGTATTTAATGCCATCAAAGAGTGTCATCTTATCTGTCATCAAAAAGGAGCTCCCAGAATTACGACTACAATCAAATGTGGTACACGCATTGATAAAAAACAATCACTACAAGATAAAATTGATAGCGTTTTAAACAAACTCACATGAAAAAAATTAGCATTTTAGGGTGTGGGTGGCTTGGTTTTGCACTCGCTCAACTATTAATAAAGCATAATTATTCTGTAATCGGCAGTTCAACCTCAGAAGAAAAAATAACAGTACTCAATAAACATAACATATCAACTTATCTTATCAATCTTCCAGATTCTATTCATAACCTCAAGCACTTACTCCAAACAGAAACCCTAATCATCACCACCCCCTTTAAACGACACTACTCGCCATCATCTTTGTACCTAGATAATATAAAATTGCTTGTTAAGGAAATAAAACAATACAATCGAGTTAAACATGTTATTTTTACAAGCTCAACATCTATTTACCCTAACTCAAATTCAATTGTAACTGAAGACGATATCATCACCCCCACCACAGATCGACAACAAATACTTTATGACATTGAACAACTATTACTTCACGAATCATCGTTCGATACAATCATCACCCGATTAAGTGGATTATACGGACCCAATCGAGACATTGGAAAATTTATTAAACAAAAAACAGATCAAAACGGTCAAAATAAAGTCAATTTAATTCATCAAGATGATGCCTGCTTAATCTTACTTAATTTAATACAATCATCACATTGGAATACTGTTTACAATCTTGTCAGTGATGAACATCCTACAAAAGAAACCCTTTATTCCAAAAAAGCCAAAGACAATAATATGATAGCTCCACAATTTAACGCATCATCACCTCTAGCATTTAAGATTGTATCAAACAACAAAATTAAAACCATGCTCAATTATAACTTTATCCACCCGACCCCATTAACATAACCTGATGAAAAATCTAATCTCCTATAGTTTTATTTTTTTTCTACTCAATGCATCGCTATATAGTCAAATTAATACTGAAATTTTAAGAAAAGAGCCTGCACTAAACGAATTAAACCATCTAATAAATACGCAAATTAATGTTGTCAAAGGAAATAGCAATTTTTTATCATATAAAATTAACTATCGAGCAGATGTTGCAACAAAAACATTCAAAAGTTTTCTTGTTCTATCATTAAACGAAATAAAAACCCCAGACACACTCATCAATCAATATCATTTCATGCATTGGAGAATACAATTTCCGCTTTCCCCCTCTTCAAGTTATGAATTATTTACTCAGCAAGAATATAATCCCCTAATTAACCTTAAAAATAGACAATTAATGGGTCTCAACCTAAGACAGAAACATAACCTCTTGAATAAATTTATAAAAAACAACTCACTATTTATTGGAAATGGCCTTATGCTTGAATATCAAACATATCTTTATAACCCCAAAACATCATCTATGCGTTTTAATCAATACATTAACTTTGAATCACAACTCTCTACTCATACCATATTTAAATCCATTTCTTACTATCAGCCAAATCTAGATAACTTAAGCGATTTCAAAATACTTCTTGAATCAATGATATCAACAACTATTTCAAAACATATTAGCCTCAACACACACTGTAATCTTTACTACAATAATATGCCAACAGAAAACATCAAAAAATATGATTTAGAAATTATTCAAAGTATCAACTTTTCTTTTAAAAACATGTTTAAAAACTCTATATAACGGGAAACCTTAAGATGTATTTTACTAGGGGGAGTTGTGATTATGAAATCACCAATGATTTGGCTATTTTCAGGTGAAAAATCAGAAGACAAAACCATAAAAAAACATCTTTTCAATTATAACAAAATATTTCGAGAAACAATCATATATGGAGAAGCCCTCATTAAACAGTACAGTAATCTTGGTGATAATTATTTGGAACCATCAAAAATTAGCAAAAAAAATCACTTAAAAAATACAATTACATCTATTTTATTAACAGAAATCGCAATTGGAAAAATGTTAAAAGCAGAAAAATTATTACCCAAACTTATTATAGGAATAAATAACGGAAAAATTAGTTCAGCCGTAACTGCAAACTTACTGTCTATGGAGAGTGCTTTATTTTTTTCAATTGAAGCAGATAAAACACGTCAATTAATTAAAAAAAACAATCTGAACTCTGCTAAATACAACTCAAAAGAAAACCCTATTATTGAACATTTCTATGAAATAGAATCAGTAAAATCAACATTATCTGAAAAAGATATATCGTTGAAGTCTTTAATTCACAACTTAACACATCTTCATACTCTTCTAAAAGAAAATGAACTCATGTGTTCAATATTTTCTATCCCTGTATTAAAAAAAAACAATTATAATTTACTGAACAAAATAAAACATCTATTCAATGTAAAAGAAGATACAAAAATTAAACAATTACTCCAATCAAACCATCATTTAACGTATATCATTAAATCACTCGAATCAATTGGAAACTGGACTTACATAAATTGTAGTGCATCTGAAATAATTAGTAATACAATTAAATACAATTTAAAATTTCACAACAAATCAACTTGTGTGTCATTATTATCACCATTTGAAAAATTTATATATAACCTTGAAACACTTAAAAATAAAATGAATAAATATTCTTCATAAATTCACAAAATAAGCACCATTACGTTACACTACTAATATGAGTACAGCCCAACCTTCACAAGAAAAAATCAATGAACTTGAAAAAAAATGTGATGAGCTAAATCTAAACTCAAAAACATTATTAATAAAATCTATTTTAGGATCAGGTCGTGGAGGACAAAAAAAAAATAAAACAGAAACCTGCATATATATCAAACATTTACCAACCGGAATTGAGGTAAAATGCCAAACGTCTCGATCTAAAACATTAAATACTTACTTAGCAAAAAGAACATTATGCGAAAAAATTGAAAATTACTTAGGCTTAAGCTCTAAAACTAGCCAGAAACATGATAAAATTAAAAAACAAAAAAAAAGACGTCAAAGACGATCAAACTCGAGCATAACATGATGAAAACAATTCAATGGTTCCCTGGTCATATGGCCAAAACCGTAAAAGAACTTAATAAAGAAATAAAAGAAGTAGACTTAATTATTGAATGCATCGATGCAAGAAGTCCATTATCCGCCACTCATCAATTTTTTGATACATTAGCACAAAAAAAAGAACGTCTCATTGTTCTAACAAAAACTGATTTAGCAAATAAAAACATCACCTTACAATGGAAACGATTTTTTGAAGCACAAGATATAAAAACATTTTCATTAAATATTCTTAAAAGAGAAGGAATCAAAGCACTCTTATCTTATTTAAAAAATCATTGCGATAATAGAAGAAAAAGTAAGCCATTTTTAATCACAAAGGTGATGATTATAGGCCTTCCAAATGTTGGTAAGTCTGCACTAATAAATGCTCTTGCAAAAAAACAGGCAACAAAAGTTCAAAATAAACCAGCGATAACAAAACAAACGCAATGGGTTACGATAAATTCACATCTTTTTTTACTCGATACCCCTGGCGTACTTATGCCCAAAATAGCAAGTGATGATATAGCAATTAAATTATGTCTCATTAAATGTATCAAAGAAACATTATTTGACAGCACCGCTGTTTCGAGATGGCTGATTAATCACTTATCACACCACTATCCAACTGAATTAAATGCACGTTATGGTATTTCTTGTCAAAATTATAACGCAGATGAAATCATCACCCAAATTGCTCAAAAAAGACAATGTCTCCTGCCAAATAATGAAAAAGATATTGAAAAAGTAGTGAGATTAATTATTGAAGACTTTAGAAAAGGAAAACTAGGCACTATCAGCTTGGACGCACCCTAGATTCATCACCTTTTGCTTCTCTAAACAATAGTTTTAAAGATTGCCCCAAAAATCCACCTAAGTATGTTCTCATTCTTTTTTCAAGAAAACGCTGATAATCAGCACCTACATGCTTAACTTGATTCACAAAAAAAACAAATGTTGGTGGAACAATATCAGTTTGAGTAACATAATATATTTTTACTTGTTTACCATATTTAGCGGGTGCAGGAAATCGCTTTATGACTTCTTTAACAAATTGATTCATCTGTGATGTTGAAATTCGATTAGAATTTGTATTAAATATAGTAGGAATAGTTTTAAACAACTCTTTTAACCCTATCTTAGATTTAGCTGAGCCAAAAACAATAGGATAATGTTCAAGCTTAGGAACGTGATGAATAATCATAGCCTTAAAATCACTTTCCAACCTCTCATCACCCTGAAAAATATCCGATTTATTAACAAAAATCATCATAAACTTAAACGAATCAATCACTTGATTTATCAACGACTTATCTTGCTGACTTAAACCACGCTCAGCATCCAATACAACAACAACTAAGTCAGACTCAACAATCATTTTTTCTGTTCTAACAGAAGAATAAAAATCTACTTTTCGTTTCAATTTTGAATTTTTACGTACACCAGCAGTATCAATAAATTCATATTTTTGTTCTGCATGAATATAATAAAAATGGGCAGCATCACGTGTTGTTCCTGATTTTTCAGACACAATCACCTTTTCATCATCAAAAATCAAATTTAACAAACTAGATTTTCCAACATTAGTTCTACCAACAAGAGCAACTTTTTTTATTAATTCTTGCTCAATATCATAATCTGGTCGGTTAAAAAACTTAACAACTTCTTTCATCATTTTAAAAATTCCATGGCCATGAAGTGATGAAATAGGAAGAGGCTCTCCAAAACCAAGTTTAAAAAATTCACTTAAATGTTGTTTATGATAGTCATCATCAACTTTATTAGTTACCAAAACAACTTTTTCAGGGGTCTGCCTAAGCAACGTAGCTATTTTTTCATCTACGGGCAATACACCATCCTTATAATCTGTTAAAAAAATTATTCGAGATGCATCCTGAATCGCTTTTTGAACCATAAGTTCAACTTGATCTTGAAATTCAAAATCATCAGATTGAGATAAAAATATCCCACCACTATCTTGTAACAAAAACGGAATACCTTTCCAATCTATTAAAAACTGATTAAGATCACGAGTAACACCAGGAGCATCAAACGTTATTGTTGCACGTTTTTTTAAAATTTTATTAATTAATGTTGACTTGCCTACATTAGGTCGCCCTAATATAAGAACCGTTGGTAAATCCATAACTGCTCAAGAGTACCCAAAAGTATTTTTATTAGCAATACTATACAAATAAAAAATTATTCCATAAAAAACAAATAAATTACACAAAAAAACAAAATCAAACTTAACTAGTTTGATATAAAACAAAAATAACAACCTTTAAATAACCAACTTCAACACAGTATAAAACACAGTTTTTACATTTTTCAGTTAAAATTCTATAATAAGGCAATGAAATCAAACATTATTTTTTGCGGCACACCAGATTTTGCCTGCCCTACCTTAGCTAAGCTTAATGAAAACAACACTGTCAATATTATTCGCGTCATTACACAGCCTGATAAAATTAGAACCCGCGGCCGACAGACATCTCCTACTCCAATAAAAGCACTTGCAAGTAAATTAAATATCGAAACATCAACACCAACAAATAAAACAGAATTTAAAACTATAATTGAACAATTAAACCCAGATCTAATTATAGTGATTGCTTATGGTATGATTCTCCCCAAAGAGATAGTTGATAACTATTTTTGCATTAACCTACATGCATCCCTACTCCCTCTATATCGAGGAGCTTCCCCAATTCAAACGGCATTACTCAATAATGACACCATAACTGGGGTCACTTTAATTCACATGAACGAAAAAATGGATGAAGGCGATATTTTATCCAAACAACAATGTGACATAACACATAGTGACAATTTTTTAACAATACATAATAAACTTGCTACACTGTCAGCAACATTATGTCTAAATTGGCTCAACCAAGCAAAAAAACCAACTCCTATAAAACAAGAGCATTCCAAGGCAAGTTATTGCAAAAAAATTCAAAAAGAGGATTTAGAACTTAAAATAACATCATCCCCAACCGAAAATTATGCAAAAATCAGAGCGTTTTCTCCTACTCCAGGGGCCTTCATCATAAAAGAAGATAAACGTATTAAAATTTTAGAAGCAAAACTCGAAAACGATATCATTATACCAACACTGGTAAAACCTGAAGGAAAAAAATTAATGAGTTACTCCGATTTTAAAAAAGGATATAATATATCTCTATTATGACAGTAAAACGAATCATTCCTTGTCTAGATATTACAAATGGCAGAGTTGTAAAAGGTACAAATTTTGTCAATCTGCGAGACGCAGGCGACCCAGTTGAACTTGCAAAACTCTATGACACAGAAGGTGCTGATGAACTTGTTTTTTTAGATATAACAGCCAGCTCAGATCAAAGAAATATACTTATTGAACTTGTTTCAAAAGTTGCAGAATGCTTATTCATCCCTTTTACAGTAGGTGGAGGAGTCAATAGTATTGAAACAATCACACAACTTCTTCGAGCCGGTGCAGACAAAGTCGCCATAAACTCAGGTGCAATAAAAAACCCTTCCTTAATAGAAAAAGCATCAAAAAAATTTGGCTCTCAGTGTATTGTTTGTGCAATAGATGCAAAAAAAAGCAACTCAACCATAACCAACAACACCGTTCCAACTGAAGTTCAATGCGACAGCAATACAATTTGGGAAGTCCATAGCCATGGCGGACGCCAACCTACAGGAATTGATGCGATTAAATGGGCAACATTTATTGAATCATGCGGAGCCGGAGAACTACTTATAACATCAATGGACAAGGATGGAACAAAATCTGGATATGACATTGAATTAACACAAGCAATAAACAAATCATGTTCAATCCCTTTAATTGCTTCAGGCGGTGCTGGATCATTGTCTCATATATCTGACATACTTCACCATGCAGATGCAGCATTATTAGCATCTTTACTTCATTACAAAGAGTTAACAATTGAAGAAATCAAACACCATTGCAAAGAAAAAAATATTACAACAAGATACTAACAAATTTTTCTTTAATTTTCTTTAAAATAAGTCTTTTAGTTTTAAAAAGATATAGAAGATGTTTTATTTTTTTTTCGTTCTTGTTCGTCTGCAATATGTTGACGAACAATTAATTGATCCAGTTCACTTAGAATAGATCCTTTTTTTATTAAAGATCCTTCAAATATAGTACTATCATCTTGTTTATTGACTATCCTATCGACTTGATTAGATTTAATAAAATGTTCATTTTTTTCTAAAAATTTATGGCTAACAACACGTTGAGAATCAACTGAATCGGTAGTATTCTCACTCAAAAACTCATCTTGATCTTCATTTGATTGAAATTTTACTTTATTATCAGAAAAAATATCATGATGATCTGCATTGTTTAATCGACCTTCATTAGAATCTGATACACTATTTGTTGTATCCTCAAAATTATCATTGTTAAAGTAATCTTCACTTAGATCCAAGTCTTGATTCAAATCATCATCTACCTCTGGCACATCTGAGTTATCAGAATGATTGGCATCAGTATATTGATTTTGATTAAGCTCTAAGTTATCTAAAATAGTAGACTGTTTATCACTATCATCAACTTGCTTGGTGTTTTTAAAAAATGATAAGAATCCTTTTTTACGCTTTATTTCAATTTTATCTTCAATTGAATTTTCAACATTTTCGGTTTCTGACAATTTAGATCTATCAATTTCTGTCTCGTAATCAATATCTTTATCTGAATTGACATGAACTTCTGAAGATTGTTCAAATTCATCATTTTCAGACTCTATGTCAACATGAATTTCTGAAGATTGTTCAAATTCATCATTTTCAGACTCTATATCAACATGAATTTCTGAAGATTGTTCAAATTCATCATTTTCAGACTCTATGTCAATATCTCCAGTATCATCTTTAGACTGATTACTTTGACTATGTTCAGAATGAATTTCAATATCATCATTATTTTCTATAAGTTGATCCGTTACTTCAACTTCAGAATCAACATTAGACGTATTAGATTTTAAATCAAAAACCTCAACTTTATTAGACTTTTTTTGAAATAAAAAAAATCCTTTTTTTAACTTTTTACCATCTTTACCAAATTTTTTTAAAGAAAAACCCCTCTCTCTAGATAATTGAGAATTAAATTCACCTTCATTAAAATCATCACCATCATCTCCAATTAAGTTATTACTCGATTTACTTTTGAATAAATCTGATATGTCCATATTCAAAATTTTTCTTACTTTTTTTAAAAAAACCATATGAGACCCCTTGAAATAATTTTAAAGAAAATCACATTATAAATTCTACAAATAAATCAACAATATTTAAAGTTTATACCCCAAATAATCTATTTAAAAACATACAAAAACTTATTAAAGTTATTCTAATAAAAAATAATCTGTGATAAATTTAAAGCTAAAATTAAAGAAAATGACAAAAATGAATAAAAAAAAACGTGTTTTAGTTGGAATGTCTGGGGGAGTAGATTCATCTGTAACCGCTGCACTTTTGAAAAAAAGAGGTTATGATGTCATTGGAATTACATTTCAATTACTTCCAAAAGAATCAGAAAAATTATCAGCTTGTTGCAACTTAAATTCTATTACAGATGCCAAGCGTGTTGCAAATAAATTAAACATCCCTCACTACACAATAAATATTAGAGACTCATTTAAACACCACGTAATTGATTATTTTGTAAATGAATATTTACTAGGCCATACGCCTAATCCATGCGTTGAATGTAATCGTCACATCAAATTTGACGAACTCCTTAAAACAGCAAAAGATTTAAATGCAGACTATGTCGCAACAGGTCATTATTGTAAAATCACCAAAAATTCAAAAAAAACTAAATATTTTTTAAAAAAAGGAAAAGATCCAAGAAAAGATCAATCTTACTTTTTATATATGCTAACATCTGACGTGTTGAAAAAAACATTTTTTCCTTTAGGAAGCTATTTAAAATCTGACATTCGAAATATGGCTATTCAAATGGGCCTTATCAATGCAAATAAAAAAGAAAGTCAAGATATTTGTTTTATTACAAATGGAAACTATAAAGAGTTTATAGAAGCCCAACTTGAAAAACAAGCTAATCTTGCTGGAGATATTGTTGATACAAAAGGAAATATACTTGGATCTCATAAAGGAGTTTATCATTATACAATTGGACAAAGAAAAGGATTAAATATATCTAGCTCAGCACCTTTATATGTTATTAAAATAGATTCAAAGAAAAACAACATTATTGTCGGATTTAAAGATGAATTAGCATCTAGCACAATTAAAATCAAAAATGTAACAGTAACAAATAAAGAGACAGAATTATTAAACCGAACATTTGAAGTCAAAACACGATATCAAATGACTCCATTTAAATGTAGAGTCGTCAAAGTGAATAAAACATCTCTCATAATCAAAAGTTATTCTCCACAAAAATTCATATCCGCTGGCCAATCTTGTGTTCTATATAAAAACGACACCATCATTGGTGGTGGAATTATTGAAACTTAACTTAAGAATGACGAATTAATTTAATTAAGTTTTCTATTTTATGATAATCTTTAACCCCAGGCTCAAGCTCAACTCCAGAAGAAATATCAATTCCATAAGGATTAACCAATTGTATGGCCTTTTTTACGTTAGATACATTTAAGCCACCAGACAGTATCAATGGAATATTAAAGTCTTTAGCGGCTATAGCTATCCCCCAATCAAAGGACTGACCCGATCCTCCATACAAACCTTTAATCTTCGTATCTAATAAAACCGCACTCACGAGACTCTTATATTGTGGAATAATGGTCAAATCATCAATTTGATCAACTCGAATAACTTTAATTATTTTTCTTTCAATTTGGCTACAATAATCAACGGTTTCATCACCATGAAGCTGAACATAATCAAGTTGGCATTTTCGAGCCACTTCATTAACATATTCAATAGGTTGGTTAACAAAAACCCCTACTCTATTAACGAAAGCAGGCACATCATGCAATAAAACCTCAGCATCATCTAATTGAACATATCTTGAACTATCTTCAAAAAAAACAATACCAATGGCATCAACACCTAAATTGACTGCATTGTGAATATCTGAACTCGTTGTAAAACCACAAATTTTAACTTTCATAAAAAAAAGACCTCAATGACTCTGAAATAACTAACCCCTCTCCAATTAATACAGCATCAAAATTTGAATCATTTAACTGCTCACATTGAGTTGCTTGATTGTACCCACTTTCAGCAACAAATAAACACTCACTAAAATCGGATTTCAATGTTTTCTGAAAATAATTAGCACGGTTAATATCCACAGAAAAAGTCATTAAATCTCTATTATTAATCCCTATAATTTTTATACCTTTCAAAACATAAAGCTTTTCAACATCATCTTCATTATGAATTTCAATTAAAACATCTAAATGTAACTCATAGGCTGTATCTATTAAACGTTGTGCCTGATCAACTGATAAAATAGCTAAAATAATCAAAATAGCATCTGCCTGTATAGCTTTTGATTCATAAACTTGAATAGGATCTAAAATAAAATCTTTTCTCAAAATAGGAATATCAACTGTTTGTCTAACTAAAGATAAAATATCATTTGAACCTTGAAAATATTTTTCATCAGTTAAAACAGACAATGCAGAAGCGCCAAAATTCACATAATCTAAAGCTAATTGATCAGGAAAAAAAGCAGAATTAATAATGCCTTTCGAAGGAGATGCCTTTTTAATTTCTGCAATCAAAGATAATGGCTCTTTTTTAATAGAGTCAAAAAAAGAAACACGAGATTGATTAACTCTAGACGACATTGATTTAAGGCTATCAAGTCCAACAGTGCGATATAATGTATCAACCACTGATTTTTTATACTCAACAATTTCAAATAAAATAGATTTTTTTTCCATTAAACTACTTAAATTCCTTTACGATACTGTGGATAACTTGATCTTAGAATTTGGGGGAACAGATTGAGTTAACCAAACATTAGCCCCTACAACAGATCCTTTTCCAACAACAGTAGATCCACCTAAAATAGTACTCATTGCATAAACTGTCACATTATCTTCTAAAGTAGGATGACGCTTCACAGACTGATCAGATTTTTTAACACTAAAAGCGCCCAATGTAACACCTTGATATAACTTTACATTGTTTCCAATTACAGCAGTCTCGCCTACAACAATACCAGTACCATGATCGATACAAAAAGAATGGCCAATGTGCGCACCTGGGTGAATATCTATACTTGTATCAAAATGAGCAATTTCACCCATCATACGTGCAACTAAGAACAACCCTTGCTTATAAAAAAAATGAGCTATACGATAAGTCATGATAGCTTGAAATGTAAGGTAAGCTATGAAAACCTCATCAACACTTTTAGCCGCAGGATCGCCATTATAGATTGCATTAGCGTCAGATATTAACAACTCACGAATTGATATAAAACTTGAAAAAAAAGACTCTAAAATTTGATCAATTTTGTCATCAAGCTCACTTTCTGATAGA
>JAYOLY010000017.1:0-9459 GCA_038120575.1 Rickettsiales bacterium | reverse complement strand
CTGTAATTATTATATTTTAAATTTTTTTTAACAATAATTCTTAATTCATCATGGATAGTATCAATAAGATTGGAGTAAAATAATTGATTTTCATTTACATTCAATGTCCGATAAAAACCTGGAAATAATAAATCTTTTATAGAATCTAAAATAGAACGAATACGAGTAACAGAAGGAAATCGTTCATTATCAACAAAATTTAAATACCCATCTTTTTGATACAAATCTCTAATTTGATTTTTTAATGTTTCTTTACCATTCATAAGAATTTAAGTATACCACGTTTACGTTTTTTTAAACGAGAGCTTTTGAATTCAGTATCTAATCCATCACCTTTAAAAAAATGAATACCATACATAAATTGAAAAAAATAATAATCAAGATATTTCAAATTTGATGATGTTTTAAGTGTAGGAATTCCAATCTGAGCACTCCAAAATTGTGAATAAAGAGAATTAATACGTGATAACTGCCCTAATCGAAATAACACATGGATCATTAATTGTTTATTAGGAAAAGCAAAACTTAAACCTGAATCAACAAAAATTTTAGTCGCTGATTTTTCTTTAGTAACTTTATTTAAATACTTTCCTGTAAAATACTGAAAAGAATAATGAGAAAATAATTTATTATCCCCAAGTGATGTGTAGTGTAATGAAAAATTTTCATAATTGTAATTTTTAAAAATCTTTTGATAAGAATATTGAAAACCAAGGTTATTCAAAAAAAATTGTGTATTGTTTGACAGATAAGCATTGGAATGAACTCCAATCATATGACTAGATGCATAACTAAACGTCAATGTTGTCCATAATATGAAGCTAACGATAAAATAAAAAAATCCTAACACATCTTTATGTTAAACCATAGATAACATAAACTAAACACCATAAAAAAATACAAAAAAGTATATTAAAACAAAAAAAACTACATTTTTGAATCAAAAAAAACCATCAAAGCAACTAATGACCTCAAACGTTATTGGCATATTTAATGCTAATAATCAGTCATGAAGAAAAAAACCTTTATTTCAATAAGTTTATTTTTCATACTAACAACAGCATCAGTTGCAAACATCACAAGTAATGCTGTAGGAAATATATACAATAGCTCCACTCAAACAACAGCTTCAGGAAATGGCGGAATATATATTGTCACGCCTAAAATGCAGTCGGTTAGCAGCACAATGCTTAAGAAACTAAATATAAACACAAAAAACACCCTATCAAACGAAACTAATTACTACAATTACAATACTACAACAACAAAAAATTCGAACAAAACAATTCGAACAAATATTTCATTTTCTGAAATTTCAAATTCCGTTCATAACAAAAATATTTAATTCATTTTAAATCTGTCATTTTTTTACTATTCATGAAATAATGTCGTCCACTAAGATCATGATTATAAAAAATATTATTTTTGATGTAGGCAATGTTTTATTTAAATATGATCCTATGTATATTATAGCCTCATTGCTTCCAAATACTAAAAACAAAAATCTTTATTTCAACGAATTATTTCAGAGTGATTTATGGCAAAAGCTCGACAGAGGCGACCTAACAGAAACTACAGTTATCAAACAAATTAGTCAAAAATTCAAACTTACAAATCATGATGAAGCCGAATTAAAACTATTAATTAATGAATTTCCTGATTATTTAATACCAAACCAAAATACAATTGATATTTTTAAATACTTAAGCGATAAATATAACATCTACATTCTATCAAACTTTCAAAGCGCACCATTTATCCGACTCGAAAAAAAACATGATTTTTTTAATGTAATCAAAGGAAAGGTTATTTCCAATGATGTCATGATGAAAAAGCCAGAACTTGGCATTTATGACTATATTATAACAAAATATAGACTTATCCCCTCAGAATGCATCTTTATTGATGACTTAAAAGAAAATATTATTGCTGCAAAAAAAATTCTGATAAATGGTATACATTATGAATCATCAAATCAACTTAAAAAAGACTTAACACGATATTCAATACATATAAAATGAATGAGCTAGAAAAAGAAGTTCTTAAACGTCGTACATTTGGAATCATTAGTCACCCAGATGCAGGAAAAACAACATTAACAGAAAAGCTTCTGCTCTTTGGTGGCGCCATTCATATTGCAGGTGCAATTAAAGCAAAAAAAGCCACCCGTCACGCAACGTCAGACTTTATGGAAATTGAAAAACAAAGAGGCATTTCAGTAGCTACTTCAGTGATGGGATTTATATACAAAAATATCAAAATTAACATTTTAGATACTCCTGGACATAAAGATTTTTCTGAAGATACATACAGAACACTTACAGCAGTTGATAGTACAATTATGGTAATTGATTACACAAAAGGAGTTGAATCCCAAACTCATAAACTCATGGAAGTTTGTCGAATGAGAAACACCCCTATTATGACATTTATAAATAAATTAGACAGAGAAGGAAAAGACCCTATAGAAATTTTAGATGAAATAGAGGATAAGTTACAAATTGGCATTTGTCCAATGTCATGGCCCATTGGAATAGGAAAAGAATTTAAGGGCGTCTATCATATTCCGCTTAAGAAAGTATTTTTATACAATTCAAATAAAAAAACAGAACCTGCATTTGAAATCAATGATCTCAATAGCAAACAACTAGACGACAAAATTGGCACACTAGCCCAAAAACTACGTGAAGATATCGAATTAATTACAGAAATTTATCCAGCTTTTAACCAAGATGATTATTTAAAAGGTACTATAACTCCACTATTTTTTGGAAGTGCATTAAATAATTTTGGAGTTCAACATTTATTAGATTCTTTTGTTGAATTTTCACCTCCCCCACAAGAACGAAATACAACTGAAAAAACAATTAAACCTAATTATTCTAAATTTTCAGGTTTTATATTCAAAATTCACGCTAATATGGACCCTAAACATAGAGATAGAATAGCTTTTTTGAGAATATGCTCAGGTATATTTGAAAAAAACAAAAAATGCTTCAATGTAAGATTAAAAAAAACATTGAAATTCTCAACTCCCACAGCCTTCATGGCACAAGAAAAATCTATCGTTGAAAAAGCTTTTCCTGGCGATATTATCGGTTTACACGATACAGGAAGTTTAAAAATTGGCGATACACTTACTGAAGGTGAGTCCTTAACATTTACAGGAATTCCTCATTTTTCTCCAGAAATATTCAAGTATGTTATCAACGAAGACCCTATGAAAGCTAAGCAACTTAACACAGGCTTAACTCATCTTTGTGAAGAAGGAGTCGCACAATTATTTACACGCGTAAAAGATTCTAGAAAAATTGTAGGTGTTGTTGGGGTATTACAATTTGAAGTTATTTCATACAGACTAGAAAACGAGTATAAAGCAAGATGTCGCTTTGAATCCCTTAATTTTATTAAAGCTGTTTGGATTGAAGGAGATAAAACAAAACTTGATGAGTTTATTAACAAAGTTCCTAACCAAATTGCATACGACCAAGACCAAAAACTCGTATATCTAGCAGAAACAACATGGAGCCTCAATAGAGAAATAAAAGAAAATCCTGATATAACATTTAAATTTATTTCTAATATTTCAGAATAAAATTAAACAAACATCAAAGCGCAAAAGGTCCAACTTAATGCTGCTAAAACTGCCGCTAACATAGCTTGAGGCAACTGCGTTTTAACATGATCCATTAAATCACAACCTGTACACATAGAACTCAAAACTGTTGTATCAGAAATTGGAGAGCACTGGTCGCCAAAAACAGATCCATCCATCACAGCAGCAAAACATAGCGTCATAAATAAAATTGGATTGTCTAGCCCTGCAACTTGAGCAATTGACCATGCCAACGGCATTGCAATGGGAAATGTTATAGCATAAGTACCCCAACTAGTTCCTGTTGAAAAAGCAATAACAACAGTCAAGAGTTGTAAAAAAACAGGTAATAACCAATATGGAATAGAATTTCCAAGTAATTGAACCATAAAATAAGGAGCGCCTAAATCAACTGTCATTCTACCAATGCACAATGCACAAACTAAAATCAGCAAACCTAGTGTCATATTACTCATTCCCTGAACTAAACCTTTAATAATTGAAGTAATAGCAAGTCCTTTAAACAATGACATAACCACAATACTAAGAACAGACAATGAAAATGCTAATAATACATTAGGGCTACTAGTAACTATAAACGTATACAAAGATGTTATAATTAAAATTATCAAAGGAACAACAAAGTCCATCAATGATGACTGATAGGAAGAATCACGATAAGATGTATCCAAAGAAAAAACTCTTTTATCACCCAAGACACTATCAAGTTGATTTGTTTCACGAGACCTCGTAATAGCATTTTTCATCAATTTACCTACAAAAATAGGCTTATCTATTGATAGCATAAAAGTACCAAATACAGCAAAAATTGCATAAAAACAAAACGGAACACTTTTAAAGAAAAAAGCTATTCTCGCACTTTCAGTTGCCAACCAAGACACCCCTGAAACAAAAATAAAACTCTGTATGTATGCTGGCCAGGCGTTAAATGCAAGTTGAGATGCTATTGGAGATGCCGTTGAATCAACAATATAGGCAAGTTCTTCCGGACTAACATTATGTTGATCAGCTAACGGTTTTACCATTGTCCCGACCAAAACAACACTCACCGTACCACCTTGAAAAAAAATCACACCCATCAACCAAGCAACTACTTTTGCAGACTTAGGTCCTTTGACAAAATGTTTTGTCATCCATCCTGCAAAAGCTCTATCAGCACCAGTTAATGACCACATTCCCAACAAACCACCCAACAAGAAAAAATATAATAAAATAATTAAAGCCGAATTTTTTGTCATTAATATGGGAATAAAAATTTGATCTATAATGTTATAGTATTGTAAAATCATTGCCCCTGAAATAATTCCTAATAATAAAGAAACAACAGGTTCTCTAAGAATCCAACATAAAAGTAACGTCAAAAAAGCAGGAAATAAAGACCAAATTTTAAAGGATTTTTTTAACTCTAACAGATAATATTGCAACAATCCTTGATCATCTACATCATAAACAAGCTCTCGCTCTTTCAAATTATCAAACGCAGATATACCACTATCAAACGATAAAAGTTGAGAATCTTGAATTCTAATAGCATCATCAAGACGAAATTGATTTCCTCCTAAAAAATAAGTAGATGATGACTTATCAACATCTAATAATACTTTAGACACACCATAACTTGGTTCAATATGTCGTCCTAAATAAAAAGAAAAGACCAACATAAAAACAGCAAAAATAAATACAAAAAAAGTTTTTAACTTAATTATAAACTCCTAAAAATACCATTTCAAAAAACTACTCTACAGCTAACGCATTTCCAATAAGAGAAGCTTGCTCAACAGAGGAAAAATGAACTAAGGAGTCAAACTGTGGAACAAGTTCAAAAAAAGTTTTTTCAAACATTTTTTTATACCCCGGATACAACCTATACAAACTTCCATCAATTCCAACAATATGTCGATACTTAAAAGTTGAATCTAAAAAAATTAATGCCCCAGCTAAAAGAGCAGCTGAAAGTTGTGCAGATCGTAATGAAACATTATGACACGCTTGAACAACAAACTGTATATCATCAAAATCTAATGATATATTTAAATTAGATTTAAAATAATTAAAAACAAACTCAAATGAAGCATATTGAAATTGTCCAATTTGTTTTGATGACAAATAATTAACCCTGTTCCATTCAAACAAGTAATTATTGTTTTTAAAATATTTACTGCATAATAAACTTACTAACTCTCCTAAATATAACCCACCTATCATTTTCTCAACTAATTGTTTTTGCGGATTAAAAGACATAACATCAAGCTCTTCATCAATAGGCAATCGTGGCAAATTAATATTAAAATTTCCTGACTCCAAATTAAAAATTAATCTCTGTTCGGCCTTGCCTTCCCCTGATAATTCTTGCGAAACAGCTAAACACATATTTGTCCCAGTTCCTATTATAAGCCCCACATCACAACAAGGATGTACTAAATAATTTGCAAGTAATGTTGCTGTTGTGTCATTTATTAAGCTAACAACCTTTGCATTTAACAAACCAACTCTAGCCAATGCATCTTGCAAAGCTAAAACTGGATCAAAGTTAATATCTAAGTCATACCCTTTACTCCAATGAAGTAACGTAGCCTTATTTTTAGAATGTTGATTAACAGAAAAACTAAATGTAAATCCAACATTAATAGGTTTATCCATACCAATTTCAACTAAAACAGCAGCAATTTCTATCGCAATCCAATCAAATAGTGGAACAATAGAGCCGGTTAATAGTTTAGAATCAATACAGTCTTCTCTGTTTAAAATAATAGTGACATTACTATTAACATTTTTACACAACGCAACTCGTAAATTTGTACCACCTAAATCAACAGCTAGAAAATACTCTGTTGAATTTAATTCAATTGGAAGCGAAATATGAGTATTATAACACTGTAAACAAGAAGATTGATGCTCAAAAGCTAAATTAATTTCTTTATTAAAAGTTTTTTTTATTTCACTAAGTTGATCAAGATTTAAAATTAATTGATCAATTAAAGGTGTATTCATATTTAATATTTATAATAAAAAGCAAAAAAAGGTCGCTGAATATGAATTCCTAATCTAAGATTTTCATTAACGGTATACATTAAACCATAATCTAAATGAAAATCACCAAAAAAATCATCTGAACTAATTCCATTAGACCAATATGGATCATAAAATAATTCAAAAATAAATTTTAAATCATGTCGTAAATCATAATCTACAGCAGAATAAAGTCGAGGCATTACATCATAGTTTGGATAAAAAGTTAATAAGCCTCCATGAGTCCATCCCAATCGACCTTGTTTAGACTTTTTTAAACGTGAAAAAGTATGAGCAAGAAATACCTCACCCCATAATTTATTATCATGCAAATTCTCCTCCCCTATTTGCAAATAAGTATCCTCACCATTTTCATCTGTAGTTGTATAAAATAAACTAGGACGTCCCCATGTATGAATATGAGACCCAACCGATAAAGCTGACTTTTGATTTAAATCACCTCTTTCATACAATTTATATTTAACCCGAAAGTTAAGACCTCCATATATAGATTCCCAATATTTTGTTGTAATTTGAAAACGATCAGAAACACCATACCCAACAGATAACCCACTAAAATATAGTGTATTTTTGTCTAAAGTAAATCCTGTTGGATCAAAATAAATATCAATTAACTCTTCATCTGCAAAAAAATAAAGATCATCAAACGTTTTTTTAGTATTCAAAACCTTAGAAACAGCAGCATCTATATTAGATTTGAATTTTAAATGATCTATAGTTGTCTGCTCTACATCAATTACACCATAAGCAGTTTTTACAGTGATATATTCCTCTGTTTCTAAAATTAATTCTCCAACCAATCTATCTCCATTAATTAAAGTAATAACGACTTCCTGAACAAGTAAATCACTTTTTTTAAGTGTAACTATTCCAAATTTTGTTTTAACTGAATATGAATTATTGACACTATCATAAGACAAAACATGTCCAGAAATTTTATCTCCATTTTTCAAATGAAATACCCGCTCCGATTCATCCTCTGGATAAATAAAATTTAATAAAACCATAAAAAAAACAACTATAATCTTAATCATATAAAACCTCACTATATTTTTGACAAATTGAACACCATGTCGTGGTTTGAGTAGACTTGCCTTTATGCCGTTTCCTTGAAACTGTATGATTACACGACACGCAATTAGTTTGATTATAAACTTTAAACCAAAAATAATCATTATAAGACTCACAATATAACTTTACTTTATGGTACCCATTAACAAATTTAAGATAATCGATTTCAGAAAAGGAGCTAACTTTTTTCCAAGGGTTGAGGCCTGCGTGATGACAAATTTCACATGCCAAATAATTTCCAATCCCTGATGGTGCATAATATTGATTAAGTAAATAACTTTTAAGATCTAACGACAAATTATTTATTTGCGACGTCCATTTTTTAAACGATGGAAAAATAAATTGAGTCATATCTTCAGGTAATAATTGTGTTGATTTAAAATCTGAAAATGACTGGGCCTCAAAACTAATATGAATATGTGACAAACAACGAGTATCTACATAATTGAGTTGCCTACCATTTTCAAAAACAATAGAAAACCTAATATAATCATCATTAATAACATCAGTTGGCAAATTGTAAATTGTATTTAATCGATTTTTATAGGAATACCCAGTAACATGAGGGATACCTGTAAAGCGATAATGACACAACATAGCACCATGAGAAAATTTAAATAATGTATACTTTGCCTTGGTAAAAATAGCTGTTAACGAATTTTGCAATAAAAAGTTAACTGCATCATTCTTTGATACATTCTTAAACAATCTTGCACCTTTTTCAGAAATATTTACATCACAAATTGGTTGATTGCAAATTTGTGAATCTAGCAAATAATCTTTAATTCTTAAAACTTCGTAACATTCCGGCATCATTCTAATTTTATGAAAAATAAGTAAATAATCAAATAAAAAATATTATCAATCAAATCATTTCATAATAAAACTATTGATTGTAAAATAAAGAAATGAAAAGAACCCAAGTAGCTATCTTAGGTGGCGGTTTAGCTGGTTTATCTGCTGCAATAGAATGTCAAAAACAAGAATTAGATTATATATTAATCGAAAAAGACAATACTCTTGGAGGTCAACTAAAAACCGAGCGTATTAATGACTTCATTTTAGACAAAGGATTTCAAGTGTTATCAACTCGATATCCAATGGCAAAAAAATTATTAAATTACAAACAGTTAAATCTCAAATATTTTAATTCAGGAGCCAAATGCTGGACTGAAAACTCATCATATCTATTATATAATCCCTTAAACCACTTTTTAAAATATATCAAAACACAAAAATCATCTTCAGTATCCATCAAAGACATTATAAAATTAAGTTCCTTTTTTATAAAATTTATTCTAACAACTGATCAATATCTGTTTAAAGAAAAAGAAAAAGAGCTTCAAACATTACTTACAGATAACACGTTTTCATCTGAACTATCCAAAACATTTTTTAAACCTTTTTTTCGTGGTGTTTTTTTAGATAAAGAACTCGTTTGTTCTTCTCGTTTATTTAATTATTATTTAAAAAACTTTTTTATAGGAAAATCAGCAATACCTGAAAACGGAATTCAAGCCATTCCTCAACAACTTGCGGAACATTGTAACCCTAACAATATTCTACTTAATCAAACCGTACAATCTGTAAAAAATAATGTTATTAGAACAAATCAAACTGAAATTAAAGCAGATTTCATTATTTCAGCTTTAGATGGACTACAAAGCTCTAATTTATTTAATTTTCCTAAACCATTTTACAATAACACTCAAAACTTCTACTTCTACTCTCAGACCCCCATA
>JAYOLY010000016.1:4275-25005 GCA_038120575.1 Rickettsiales bacterium | reverse complement strand
CAATAAACTCTTTATCTGATAAAGGTATTTTTAAACTCAAACGCATGATAGGTTCAAAAATTTTGACAGGGCTGATAAATAAAATACGATCAAAAACAAAAGGTGATCGATATTGTTGAAGACGTTTTGATTCTTTTTTTATCACATCAATAAGATTTGCGGAACTTGGAGATATATTCTTAGGATTAAGAATGCCTGATCCACTGTTTGTGATATACGTTGATCTTGATTTATTAATTTTTAATTCACAATAAGATAAAAAAGTAAAATTTCCATCAGCAAGCCAGTCAAAAAGCTCGATCCATTCTGTTTGAAATTCTGTTCTTGGAGTAGGGTTCTTGATAACGTGTTGTTGAACAGCAAACAATTGTTTCAGAATAGTTGATTTATCTTTATTCACGAAATAGACATCATCAAGTTTGTCTTCGATTTCTTTTTTTAATGCCTCTAAATCTTTTTTAGATCCATTAAATTCAAATTCAAGATAAGAACACGATAACATCACCGAATCTTGTTTTGGAGTATCAATAAGAATAACTTTTCCAGCCTTATTAATGTATATCGACATAAGAGGATGGTACATTTTTGAAATAGCAATATCATTTTTATGAAAAATATTTTCAATTGTAAAAATTAAATGTTGAATATCTGTCATGATAATTTCTAAAGAAAAGTAATTAGAAGACTGACTACTGCTTAATGGGGTTATTTGAATATATTTTTTATTGTTTGATTCTGCTGTTTTTTTAAAAACAGTATAGCGTTCTTGTATAAATTTAATTAAGGATTCTTTTTTTAAATGTTGAAGAGATTGAGCAGAAAATGAGTTAAGATAAACGGTCGCAAATTGTTGAAGAAGTTTTTGTTTTGAAAAAAAACTTAATATGCTTTTTTCAAGTTTGTTTTTATAGTCTAAAACATCATCAAAAAAATATTTTTTTTCTTTGTTCATAGCGCTCCAAAAAATTGCGATTTTATGTTTTTTTGTCTATAGTATACCCATGAAAATTGGTCAAAAAACATTTTTAATTGACATAGGTAATTCAACATTACAGTATAGCATTGCAAATAAAAATAATACATTCACGATTTATTCACTTGAAACAAAAAATGTCGATCAAACAGTAGTTGAATCATTGTTTAAAGGTAGTATTTGTATCATCAGCTCGGTGGTGCCTGAAATAGAGTCTTATTTTGTTGTTGCAAAACAAACTTATTTTGTAAATTCTGATACAGATTTTTTAAAAGTTAATTTGAAACATAAACATGAGTTAGGAGCTGATCGAATTGCGACAGCTATCGCTGCATTTGAAACATATGGAGAAAGCATCATTATCGATTCAGGAACAGCAATTACATTTTGTTATGTAGATCAACAAGGAGTATACCAAGGTGGATGTATTTTGCCTGGTTTAAAAATTGCATCGCAATCGTTGAATGATTACACTGCAAAAATCCCATTAATTTATGTGAACCCGATGGCGTCAATACATGGAAAAACAACTAAAGAGTCTGTTCAAATTGGTCTCTATCAAGGGTTTAAGCATAGTTTAAAAGGTCTCATTTCAGATTATAAAAAACAGTATCCTAATGCAACTGTCATTGGTACAGGATCTGGATTAGAGATATATCGTGATGAAGTGGAGTTGGATGTATATGATACCCAACTTATTTTTAAAGGATTGCAATTTTTACTCAATAAACTAACGATTTAATAAGTAGCATCACATTAAAATAATGTTTGATAGGTTTCTTTAGGAAGTCTTGCTCCAAAATGCTGAACAAGTCTTGCTGCTGCTTTGTTTGCATTAATTCCAGCTTCCTCCAATGAGGTCCCTTGTATGACATGGTGTAAAAATGCACCAGCAAAAATATCGCCGGCTCCGTTTGTGTCAACGACATCTACAGACAACCCATCAATGTTAATTTCCTTAATTCCATCAAAAAGTAAAGCCCCTTTGGCTCCTCGTGTAATTGCAAAACGTTTGGCAATGTGTTTGAGAGATTCTGCTGCGAGTTTTAAAGAATTCGTTTGAGTAAATGCCTGTGCCTCAGCATCATTACAAAATAAAATATCAACGCCAATATCACAAAGTTGTGTAAGTTGTTGATGAAACGATTGTGCAACCCAAGGGTCAGATAAAGACAGTGCTATTGCAGAGTCTGACTCTTTTGCAGTTTCTAGCAGTTTGCAAGCTGTGTTGAAATTGGAGTCACTTGTTACCATATATCCTTCAAGATAAACATATTTAGAATTCTGAATTGTAGCTAAATCGAAAGCTTGAACGTTAAAAAATTGACTCATTCCAAGACAAGTGCTCATGGTTCGCTTCCCATCAGGAGTGACTAAAACTAAACATTTTCCAGTTGGCTCATGTCTAGATGTATCAGTTCCAAAACAATAACTGACATTAGCATCAGATAGGCTGGATAAATAAGTTTGTCCTGCATCATCATTGGCAACAAAGCACATATGATGGCAGCGACTTCCAAAGTAAGAGGCTGCAACAATCGTGTTTGTAGCAGAGCCTCCACATGAAGAAATAGAGTCACATTGATGATTATTTAAAATAGTTAAAATCCGTTGATGATCCTCAGGAGATGCAAGGCTCATTTGGTCTAAAACTAAGCCTGTTTCAGAAATAACATCTTCAGTTACTTTAAATTGTTGATCAACAATTGAGTTTCCAATACCGCAAATATCAATATGCTTGGTCATTATTACCCCTTTTTAGTGTGATTCCAAAACAGCAGCATCTCGGTCAGATAAAAATATGCCATTGCCTCTATCTTTCACTGTTTCGTCTCGTTTCCAAGAGCGTTCGCAGCGAGGTTGATCAGAAATATTTTCAATAATAATATCTGAATTTTTATGAAATTGAACTCTAGAAACTCCAAAAAAATCAGCTAAACTAACAGAAAATGTTGAAAACGAATCTAGCGAGTCGGGAAGTGCAAGTTTTGCATCAAGACTATTTTCAATACCTTTGGATTTATAGTCTTCAAGTAATTTTTGAACATGTTGACGAGTGTCAAGCAGTGTTGTCCAAGCCGATTGATCTTCATCTGATTGAAGATCGATTTGTGGCGCTAGCGGAAGATGTAAATCAACATCATTATGCAGAGCTTGATATGCTTCGTCTGAGGTATGCGGTAAAATTGGAGATAAGCAGCGCAACAACACTTCCAAAATAGCCCAAAAGCAATATTGAATAGAACGGCGTCGTTCAGAATCGGGCGCATCACAGTATAAAATGTCTTTAGATATCGAGCAGTAAAATGAAGACAAGTCCTCGTTGCAAAAATCATAAATAAGTTGGTGAGCCTGTTTAAAATTGTAAGTAGAGTATGCGGTTTTTACGCTAGTTTCCAGCGTTTTAGTACGAGATATCATATAAGAGTCTAGCGATTTTGATGGCAGTGTTTGAATGTGTGAATAAAGAGATGATAAGTCCTTTGAAATTGTCAGATCATATAAATTACTTAATAAAAATCGAATTGTATTTCTAATTTTTCTATAACTATCACCAGCTTGATCAAAGAAACTTAAATCGACTTTAATGTCAGAATCGTAGGCAAGAGAACTAACCCACCAACGCGTAATTTCTGCACCATATTGGTTTAGAATATCTTGAACATTTAACGTATTTCCAAGAGATTTGCTCATTTTTTTTCCATGTTTATCAACAATAAATCCATGAGTTAATAATGCTTTAAATGGCGCTTGTTGCTGAACTCCTAAACTAGGTAGTAATGATAAATGAAACCATCCTCGATGTTGATCAGAACCTTCAAGATATAGATCCGCAGGAAATTGACCAAGTCGGTCTTTTAAGACAGCATTCCACGAGGAGCCAGATTCAAACCAAACATCAAAAATATCATACATTTTTTCAGCCGAACTCAAATCAAATCCTTTATCATAGTTTGGGTCTTGATCTGAATCATAATAACGCAGAAGTTGCTGGGGAGATGATTTGAACCAGGCATCGGAGCCATCTTCAGAAATTACTTGTGCAACAGCACGGATAGACTTTGGTGTTAAAAGAACTGTTTTTCCGTCTGTAAATGCAGGAATTGGAAGTCCCCATGAACGTTGACGAGAAATGCACCAATCTGGTCGAGATTCAAGCATGCCGCGTAAGCGGTTTTGTCCCCAGTTAGGGTAAAATTGAATTGATTGATCAATAGCATCGAGTGCAAGTTGTCGTAGAGATTGATTCGAGCTTTTTGTAGCCATATCGACACTGATAAACCATTGTTCAGTTGATCTGAAAATTACAGGTGTTTTAGACCGCCAGTCATGAGGGTACGAGTGTGTAAACGTTAGTTCTTTATAAAGATATTGACTTGTTTTGAGCTGGTTTATAATGATGCTGTTTGCATCCCAAATCGATAAACCTTGAAGCCATTGAGGAACAGTGTTGTCGTAGTGACCTGAACCTAAAACTGGGCAGTAAATATCAATGTTGTGATTCAGGCAGGTCAGATAGTCGTCTGTTCCATGTCCAGGTGCAAGATGTACAATGCCGGTTCCATCTTCTAGATTAACAAATGCTGCATGAAGACATGTACCTACACGATCACAGAACGGATGGGTATATGTTTGGTTAATTAAGTTTTTTCCTTGTGTACTACCTACAACTGTAGGGGGTGATTCTGTTAGTGAAGCTACTTTCTCAACTAAATCTGAGGCAATAATATAATAGTTTTCATTTATATTAACTAAGCTGTAAGTAAAGGACTCTTCGATGGCAATTGCTAGATTTGCAGGCAAGGTCCATGGTGTTGTTGTCCAAATCATAAATGAAATATCAGAAGAGAGCTCTACTCCAAAACATTTAGAAAGATTAGCTGAATTGGTAGATTTAAAACCAACATAAACAGATGTATCTTCTTTGTCATAGTATTCAAGTTCGGCTTCAGCTAAAGCTGTTTGATTGGCAATAGACCAGTGAACGGGTTTTAGTTTTCTGTATACAATTCCTTCAGCAACAAGATCTGCAAAAACATGTAGTACAGATTGTTCAAAGTTTTTTTGCATTGTAAGATACGGAGCATCATAATGAGCAAGTGTAAGTAGTGATTGCATTTGACCAGATTGAAGTTTGATATATTTTTTTGCATAAGCCATACAGGCTTGCCTGATTGCCATTTTTTGTTGATCTGGTTCAAGTTGTGATATGGTTTGGATTTTGCCAGATTCAGTTAGTTCTGTCATAACTTTATGCTCAATTGGAAGACCATGACAATCCCACCCAGGAATGTACTCACAACGTTGACCCATAAAAAGTCTTGATCGAACAACAAAGTCTTTAAGCACCTTATTAAGTAAATGACCTAAATGGATATCTCCGTTTGCATATGGGGGGCCGTCATGAAAAATAAAAGGGGGACGAGTTTTTGTTTCTTGATCGATCAAACTGTATAAATTCTTTTTTTTCCACTTTTTTAAAGTTAATGGCTCGTTTTGAGCAAGATTTGCTTTCATAGAAAACGATGTTTTAGGTAAATTAACAGATTTTTTAATTTTTTTTAGATCAATTTCTTTAGTATTCATATTACTAAAAGTGTAATCTAAAGCTGATGACCACTCAAGGACAAGTTTGGGTGTATTCACTAAATAGTACTTATTCATCAAATATGTATTAGATGATCGGTTTTTTACATAGTTTAAGTTTAATGCTTATTTTTTAAAATAAATTTTATGTAAAATAAAAAAACCTTCTAATTTAAGAAGGTTTTTTAGTATTAATACATTAAAATTTTTCTTAATAATCGTACAAAAGAAATTCGTCCCAGCTATCTCGAGACGTAGCATTAAGCTCTCGCAAAATTTCCTTATCGACGTAATGTGAAATTAAATTTAATTGGTTCATGTTTTTCCTCTTTTTTTTGATATGAAAAGTGAATACCATCGCGTGATGTATTCAAAACATCGATATTTTTTGATATGTTTGAATAGTAATCTTTTGAGATTAATTAAAATGTGGTATTAAATAGAAACTAACCATGACTATTAACGAATTAATTCGATTTGAACGCAAAAAAAAACAGTTTACCCTTGTTAAATTAGCTGAAAAAACAGGCATCTCTTATGGAAAACTTGTTCGTATGGAATTGGGTAAGATTACAAAGCCTGGGCTGGATGAATTAAAAAAGATTTCTAGTGCGTTAAATGTTCGTTACGAATCGCTAATTGTTGCAGCAGGCTACGACACAAATACAATAAAGCAACAGACAGCAGAAGCTTCTGTATTAGTAAATTTTTTTCAGTCAACCGATTATATCAATACAATCAAAACAAAAGCTAAGCCAGCTATTTCATATCAAAAGGACTTGTTTATTAAAAAACATAAAGGGGTTATTGGGCTTTCCTTTAATTCAGATGATCAACTATTTAGTTTTGTTCAAGAAATCGTTGTAGATACAGTAAAACCTAAAACAGAAGGTATAAATTTTTTATTATATAAACCCAGCTGTGAACAGCTTTTTGCTACAGAGTTAAAAGAGTATTCTAATGAATGGTGTTGCTATTTTCAAAATAAGGAATATGATCTTAAGTCTGATGATGTTGTTGTGGGAGCAGTTATTAGAGCTTTTTTAGTCTGATATCATACAAGTTAAGTGCTAATTATTTGAGGCATGATTCAGATTTGTTTTCAAAAGGGTTTTCTGTTTCATCTATTTTAAATCCCATGCAATCATACATCCAGTTTCCTGTTTGAGGGTTTGTGTCATAATTTTTACTTCCGCCATTTTCATAGCTGATTGTATCTAAAAAGTTTGTCATAATCGTATCAGTAAAAATTGCAGGGGCTTGAAAGGTCGATGACCCATAGCTATTTGTCTTAAATAAATGAAAATGAATATGAGCATCAGGGTTGTTACTTAAATACATATGGGCAATAACATCTCCTTTGTTTACATGCTGACCGACTTCTACCAATATAAAAGGCTTATAAAATTGATCATCTTGAGGATCAATAAATGGTTCAATGCTGTAGTGAATGCCAACATCACTTTCATTGTATGTTGCAAACGTTAGATCAATTCCATAACGATAATGTGGTGTATCTGGATTATTAACCAAAAAATAGGTATCAACTTTTGATATAATTCCATCAGCAATGGCATATATTTTTGGATAGTCCACAGCATTATTTGATGTTGGGTTTTGGTCGATTTTGAAGACAACGTGAGCGCCTGCATGAGGCTGATCAGATTGTTTTCCTTTAAACATGTGTCCGTCAATTATGGTGTTTAAATCTACAAGAAATTGATCTGTAGGATTAGATTGAAAAGATAGAATGGATGGTAAATTAGTCGATGTTGAGGATATTGAATTGGAATAAGAATTCCCGCAGCTGATTAAAAAAATAAAATAAAAGCATAAAAATAAGTTTAGTATTATTTGTTTCATTACTATGGCTGTACAGTTTTTTTTTAAAAATTAAACATATTTTTATTTTTTTATTTTTATAAACTATACAAAAAAAATAAAAAATAATATAAAATAAAACTGTTGTGCAGCCATTAAACTTAGAAGATATTTTAAAAGAGATTTCTCTTTCGATTATACCTATTCATGATAGATCCATTATTTTAGAAATGGTTGTGACACAGCTTAATTCTTCTAATAGTTGTTATGCTGAATTTGTATTAATTAATAAGAAAAATATAAATTTGTACAACAAAGCAGATAAGAAATTTCCCAATTATTCAAAATTAGAAGATTTTTTCTATAATCAATCGGACTTATTCGATGTTGAACAGATAAGAAAAAATTGTCCATGTCTTTACAGTTATTACGAATCAATTATCACAGAACAGTCTTTATTTTTACCCATTCACTCTTTTGAAGAGTTGCAAGCTATTATACTTGTTATCCCAACAAGTGAAGATATATTTTCTAAATCAATTAAAAATTCCATTTCTATTCTGTTATATCACCTTATTGTTGCATTTGATCGAATTACTCAAATAGAACGATTGGAAATGTCGCTAAAACAAATTAATCAAAAAAATAAACAAATACAATCTCATAACAGTAATCTAAAAAAGCGAGTCCTAGAAGAAGTTGAAAAATCGACAAAGGCATTTAAATTAATTGAAGAATTATCTTATAACAGAATGCTAACAAACTTAAACGCAGGAATCGCTCATGAAATAAATAATCCATTATCAATAATGCAATTGGATGTCGATTTTTTAGAACATTTAATTCGAGATAAACAATCTATGACGTTAAAAAAAACATTAGAGTATATCAATTCAATTAATCACAATATTTCAAAAATAAAAGATGTGACAGGTGCTTTAATTAAATACGGTCTGACAAGATCAAATCAAAAAAAAGCATTATGTTTGAATGCATTATTGGACGATCTTTTTTTAATGATCAAAGGATATGCATCTAGGCATAATATTACGATTCAAGTAAAAAATAAGTGTAAGCATAGCTATGTATATGGGGATCATATCAGGTTATACCAAGTGTTTATGAATATTATTCAAAATAGTTTTAAAGCATTGAAGCAAGTCTCCAAAAAAATGATCTCAATACAGATCACCAAAAATCCAAATAAAAAAATCTATATCGAGTTTGTGGATTCTGGATGTGGAATAGATGAAGATGAATTGAACTCTATATTTAAAATAAAATACAATAAAGAGCAACTTACTCAATCGGATAATTTGGGGCTGGGATTAGGGATTGTAAAGAATATAGTCGAAGATCATTCTGGAGAAATTTATATTTTCTCTAAAATTAATAAAGGAACGACAGTACGGTTAGTGTTTGATGATTGTTCCGAGCATTATAACAAAGATCGTTAAGTGTGTGATGAAAATAATTGCTTTAATGCAGGTAAAGATTTTTCTTTGATTTTTTTCTTTAAAATATAGAATTCTAATTGGCTAATCAGTTTTTTGGGATCAAAAGGCTTTGTTATAAAATCATATGCGCCAGCATGAATACATTTTAATATGAGCTCATTGTCATTAAAGGCAGTGATAACAATGGGGATACAATCTAGTTGATAGGTTGAAATATCAAGTAGAAGATCTTCTCCAGAATCTCCATTTAGTGCAATATCAATAAATACAAAATCAGGCTTTAATTGCAAAAGTTTGTTAACCGCATCGTGATAATCAAACGCTGAATGAGCATAATGGCCCTCTAGTTTAATTCTTTCGGTTAATTTATTGTTTAATTCTAAATTGTCTTCAACTATTAACATGGTGTAAGTGGTCGTTGAACTTAAATCACTCTGACTATACTTTTTGAAAAAAGAATTGATAGACAGAGGCCTAGTCATGTTTAATGTTTGTATATCCACGCTTGAAGCATTTTTCAATGATTTTCGTGACTGGACTTTAGATTGAAGGTCTTTAAAATAAATTAAATCTTCTATGTTTTTTGAAACATGAAAAATATGATTGAATTGGTCATCAATTGTTTTATTTTTTAAAGATTGCTCTAAAATGAGTTTGAATTCAGATTTGTAAAAAGGAGCTTCTAAAATATCGTCAATCCCACAAGAAATGAGTTCAATAAAATCAACAGATGAGTTTGAGTCTAGCAAAAGAACTATGGTTGTAAAAAATGATATTTTTTTTAATTGTTTAATAATATCAATATGAAAATTTGATGTGGTAACGTAGTAAAAAGCAATCTTGAGAGATGATTGATGTTGGGTGTAGCAATTTAAAAAATCCTTAGGGGAATTGCAAAAGATAGATTGGTTGAACTCTTGCGGGCTTAAAAAGGATTCAATTAAGCGTTGATGATCTGGTTTTATATAAAAAATATAATTTAAATTTAATTTATTCATAAATAATATAAAAATTTATTATCTCTAAAGCTGTAAAGTTTGTAAAGAAGGTGAAGGAAATCGAAATGATTTAAAAAAAAGTTGATGAATTTGAGAATCAAAAGTTTGTAAATTGTATTTTTAAAATAATAAATAACTTAATTTTTTATTTTTTTATTTTTTTAGTTTATAATAAAATCATACCTAGGAGATTAAAATGAAAAAGTGGTTGGCCATTGCTGTTGTGCTTTTCTTTTCAACATCAGCATATGCTCAAAATAATATTCAATCAGATATTTTTAAATTATGGGAAATCAATGTTTCAACAATATTTCCAAAGAATGTAATTAATTCCAATTATGCTCCGTTTATTATGGACTCAGAGTTGATTTTTGCAGCAAGAAATGGCGACATTAAAACACTAGACATTGAATCCAAAACAATACGATCAGTGTTAAATATACCTATTAAAGTAGAAACAGCTCAAAAATTTGATATTGGAAAAAATAAGAATTTTGCAGTTTTTTTTGGTGAACATAAAAAAAATAACAAAACTTATTATTGCTCAGTAGATTTGGAAAAGGCATCAATGAAAGGAGTCGTAGCTCATAATAAAGAATTTATATCTTTAGGGGAGTTTGCTATTTTTGAAAGAAAAAACAATTTTGTTATTTTTAACCCAAGTAAAGGTAAAAGTGTCTATTCACAAAAAGAAAAAAAATACGATATCAGAAAAAAAATATACACCCAAGATAAAAAACGTTACATTTTTCAAACATCAACAAATAGCCTTGTAGAAATTAAGTTGCCAAAATTTGGGGCTAGTTTAATCATGTCTCCAAGATCGACACGTAAAGATATTTTAGAATTTAATAAAATCACTACACTTCCAACTGGTAAAATAGCTGACAACTTGACAGGTAATACGCTGTATTACCATAGTCTTCAAGGTGAAATTGGTTTGATGGATGTTAAAACTAATAAAATTATTTGGGAAAGAAACTATTTTAAGTCTGGTATGTCAATTCAAGGACCTTATCGTGTAAAAGATAAATTATTTTATTTAGTATCACACTCTGCAAACAAAAATGAAATCAAAAAAGGTAAAATTATTTGTATTAACAAAAATACTGGACAGTCTATTTGGATATCCAAAGATCTTCCATTTAATAATTTTGGGATTGTTCATTTTGATAAATATATTTTATCTGCAAACAGCAAAGGAGACTTATTGTTTTTAAATATTAATGATGGAAATGAAGATTATTCTACGTTTGTAGGAGAGGGGATAACAACCCCAATAGTGAACCAAGAAGATTTATATGTCATGACAAATAATAAAATTTATAGATTTTTTAGCAATAGAATCGGTTTTAAAATTAAATTGTTTTGGGAAAGATTTTTAGAAAGTATAACTTAGGCAGACTTTAAAAAGCTTTTAAGCCCCAGGTACCAAACTACAAATAAACCAAAAAGACCTACGCTATATTTTGATTGAAATTGATATAATTCGTAACTTAGAATTCCACTTAAACACAATAATCCAATTAAAATAAATATATGTACATTGAAAATCAAATTAAAAACTCTTTCAGGGGTAAGTTGATCAAGCGTTGATGCCAGTTTTGAATGTTTAAGAATAGGTATTGATCGTATATTAAACAGGATTATTAATGACCATGTTGCCACTAAAAAATATTTAAAAAGACCTACAAATTCAGAATTCCAATAAAAAATAGATATATCAAGTAATAGTTTAACGCTTAAAAGACTCAGAATCGCGTTAATAATAATGTTGTGTTTGATCGTATTAAATTGCAAATTACATACTCCAAATATAATTTATAAGTCTTAATACCCAAAATTAATAAAAAATAAACATGGATTTCATGACTAGAAGTTTATGTATGTGAAAGGTAAAATAAATCCACAATAAGGTAAAAGGAAAAAATATGGACCAAAAAAATATTAGAAATATTGCAATTATAGCGCACGTTGATCACGGAAAAACAACTCTTGTTGATGAGTTATTTAAACAAAGTGGAATGTACAGAGACAACCAAGTTGTTGAAGAGCGACTTATGGATTCGATGGATTTAGAGAGAGAGCGTGGTATTACAATAAAGTCAAAAAATGGTTCATGCAAATACAAAGATTATCTCATTAACATTATTGATACTCCTGGTCACGCCGATTTTGGTGGTGAAGTCGAACGAGTTTTAAAAATGGCTGATGGCGCTTTGTTTTTAGTTGATGCAGCAGAAGGTCCTATGCCTCAATCATATTTTGTATTAAAAAAAGCAATTGCTTTAAATTTGCCAATTATTGTTGTTGTAAATAAAATCGACAAACCTAGTGCACGTATAGATTGGGTTGTGGATCAAGTATTTGACCTCATGGCGAGCTTAGATGCCCCAGACGATATTTTAGATTTTCCAGTAATTTATGCATCAGCAAAATCGGGAATATCTACAACTGATATGGATGTTGAAGGAACAACAATGCAACCAATATTTGATAAAGTTGTAGATTATATTCCTGCTCCAAGTGGTGATGCTAATGGACCTTTTCAGTTACTAGTCAGCACTATTTCATATTCATCTTTTTTAGGACGACTTGCTATTGGAAAAGTTACGCAAGGAAACATTAAAGTAAATGATGAAGTTGTCGTTGCAACACCAGATAATGTGAGTAGTAAATTTAGAGTTACGAAACTGTTTTCTTTTGAAGCCGATAAACAAGTCGAAACGACAATGGCTTCATTAGGAGAAATTGTTGCAGTTGCTGGAATAAGTGACATTAAAATATCCGAGACCATCACAGACCCACAAGACCCTCAACCACTTAAAGGTGTTCCTGTGGATCCTCCAACATTATCTATGAACTTTATTGCAAACAATTCCCCTTTTTCAGGTAAAGAAGGTGAATTTGTTACATCAAATCAGTTAAAAGAGCGATTGTTCAGAGAAATTTTATCAGATGCTGCCCTTGAAGTTGAAGAAAATGATGGTGAAGGATTTAAAGTTTCAGGAAGAGGTGAACTTCATTTATCCATTTTAATTGAAAAAATGAGACGAGAAGGATACGAATTTCAAGTGTCTCGACCAACTGTCATTATCAAAGAGGTTGCTGGTAAAAAAAGCGAACCTTTTGAAGAGGTAACTATTAATGTGTCTGAAGAATCGATGGGGGCTGTAATTGAGTCGTTAGGACTTCGTAAGGGTATTTTGCAAAGTATGGATCAAGAAGACGGTCAAGTATCAATGATTTACCATATGCCAACACGTGGCTTGTTAGGCTATCAATCTGAGTTTATGACCCAAACAAAGGGACTTGGAACTTTGTATACACGATTTTTAGAGTATAGAGACTATTTAGGGGAATTAAAAACAAGAAAAAATGGTGTGTTAATAAGCAAAGAAACAGCAAAAACAGTGGCATTTGCATTAGATAATCTGCAAGATAGAGCAACGTTGTTTTTGGGCCCAGGTATTGATGTCTACGAAGGTCAAATTATTGGTGAAAATAGTCGTGAAGAAGATATGGTAGTGAACCCTGCAAAATCTAAAAAATTAACCAACATGAGAGCGTCGGGTTCTGATGATTCTGTCATGTTAACTCCTCCAAAAAAAATGAGTTTAGAGCAGTGTATGTCGTTTATAGACGATACAGAACTATTAGAATGTACACCTAAATCAATTCGACTAAGAAAAATTGTCTTAAATGAATCTGATCGTAAACGGGTTAGGTAAAGCTTAGATTACTTTCAATGTATTTTACATTTAACTAGATATCAGATCTAAGTTGAAACATGGATTTATTATTTAATTTGAACTAATTAGAATGAAAAAATTTGTTTACAGTTTTTTGGGTATTTTTATTTTGGTAACTAATACTTACCCAACAAATGTAACATTTGACGTTCGAATTAAAAATACTCCTGTCCCAATTTCAAATGCTCAACTTCAAATTGAAGACAATACGTATCAAACAAATTCTAAAGGACAAGTGACTATTGATTTAGATCCAGGAAACTATAATGTCAGTGCTTCAGCTGTTGGCTACAAAAATACATCCATAGTACTGGCGGTTGGTGATGATGCAATGACTAAACTTATTGATTTGGATGTAAAAATTGTTGTTCAGGCCTCAACGCAAACTGTTACATCTCAAAAAGTAGGTGTAGGATATCAACGGGTTGAAGGCCAATCAATCAAGCGCTTAACAGAGGCAACTGTAATTCCTGATGTTATTAATTCATTTAAGCTTCTTCCTGGAGTTGCTGCTGACAGTATTACTGGATCTAATATTTATATTAGGGGAGGGGATCAGTACGAAGTAATTAGTTTGATAGATAATGTTCCAATTAGATCTCCATATTATTTTGGACAAGGTAATTCAATTTTTAATCCAAAAACCATAGATGAAGTCGAATTTTATCCTGGCGGTTATGGGGCAGAGTTTGGACAAGCATTATCTGGAATTATTGATTTGAAAACAGTGGATGGTAATGCAGACTATTTTTATGGCAGTACAGATGTAAGTTTATTGGAAATGAATCATTTTATGAATAGTCCTATTATTCAAGATAAATCAAACATAACAGTTGCTTTTCGGCGTACACATTATGATTTAGCATTCAAATTATATGAAATATTAATGGGGGAAGATATTCTATTGAATTATGGAATATCGAATCATAAAAATTATCCTAAATAAATCGAAAAAAACATTCAATTAAGTTTAAACTGCTATCTAGCCAACTCTCTATTAAATTTAATAACTTGAAAAGGATCCATAACTAATGCTGTTGCCATTCCAACTAAGGCTGCACCGGCATCTAAACAAGTTTGAATTTTTTCTGAACTATCTATTCCGCCAGTAGCTATCAAAGGAACGTTCAAGGGTTGAAGAAGCTTAATCATTTCAAGTGTTCTAGTAAACAGAGTTGGACCACTTAAGCCTCCAGCTCCTATTGAAATTGAATTCGGAGCTAATCCAACTTGTTCACAAGTGCGTTTTGTTGTGTTCCCAATATTGATCATCATCAAATCATATGAAGCAATTATATTTCCTAAGTCTAAAAGAGTTTGATTTGGTAAATCTGGAGTAAGTTTTACAGAAATTACATGGTCTGTGTGTTGTCTGCAATATGAAAGAAGTTCTTGCAATAAGGTAGGATTATGAACAAGATCTTGACCTTCTTCCGTATTTGGACAACTAATATTTAACTCATAATAAATATTTGTAAATTCTTTAACGTGAGATTCATATTGTGACAAAGCAATTTTGTAGTCATTAATATTGTGTCCTCCAATGCTTAATCCAATTGGCCGATTAAACGATAATAGCTTACTTTTTTTTAATGTCATAGCCATTGCATTAACCCCTTTTCCAGGAAGTCCTAGTGCATTAATTAAAGAGGGTTGATTATTAACGATCAATTCTTGAATACGTGGTTTTGGGTTGCCATCTTGAGCATGAATCATCATCGTTTTGATGCAACCACCACCAATTCCAATACGTAAAAAAAGCTCAAGAAGAGGAAGGTGGGCTTCATAAGCAGCAAAAGTAATGGGAGATGGAAATGTTAATTGATGTACATTAACAGATAGATTTTTGGGAATGGACACGTTTGTAAAATATTTCATAAACGATTTCATAAGTAAGGTTATTGATCCTTTTCCAATCGTAATAACGGGTTCTAAATCTTTTTTTTGAAATAAGATTTTTTGTAAAGAAAAGACAATGCATTTTGTAAGAAATCGAACTGTTTTATATTTTATTGAAAAATAAAAAGATCTCATTTGAAATAGTTTATCATAAATTTTGACTAGCTATGCTACACTTTTTTTCATGTTAGATGCACTGATAATCGGGCAAGGTATTGCAGGGTCTATGATAGGATATCATTTAATTCAAAAAGGATTGAATGTTAATATTATAACAAATCCCAGTAAAGAACCTGCTAGTTGTGTTGCTGCAGGATTGATACAAACAATTTCAGGACGGTTTTTAAGTATCGCAGAAAAAAGTCTAAATCAGATTGACTATGCAGTTCAGTACTATAAAAAACTTGAAAGTATGTTTAGGGTTCAACTGATTAAAGATGTTCCATGTTATCGGTTTTTAACTGATGAACAGATAAAAAAATGGCAAGTAAAAAAAGAAAAATTTCCCTACAAGACGTATTTAAGTCCTAATTTTATTAAACCGAAAGATAACATTAATACATCGTTGTCATTTATTGAGGTATTTAATAATTTTCATGTTAATCCTAGTGTGTTAATTGATGTATTTAAAATTTATTTTGAAGAGTTAAATGCTTTAATTTATGACAATTTTGATCAAGAAAAATTACACATTCATTCACACCATATCGACTATTTGGGGCATCGTTCAAAAACAATAATTTTTTGTATGGGACATTATAGCTCTAATTTAAAAGGTTTAAATCATATCGAATTCCAACATGTAAAAGGTGAAACACAAACGTTAACTTTAAAAGATTTACGCCTTGATGCTGTTTATCAAGGATCTGAATGGATTGTCCCATTTGGAGACTTAACATACAAACTTGGAGCAACATATGATCGTGATTTGACACTAAATATAACGTCAACAGGTCAATATAAATTAAATGCTTTTCTTAATACATTAGGCGTTTCTGTTGATCAGGTCATTACTCGCCAAGCGGGAATTCGCTGCGTAACAAAAAAAAGAATACCTCTCATCAAACAAGACGATAAACATAAGCAACTGTTTTATTTTACAGGATTAGGCTCCAAAGGGTTTATGACATGTCCCTACTTATCCAATCAGTTTTGTGATACGTTTTTTTAGTTTATGGTTATTTTAAAAACTTTTTGTTAGAGTAGCGTTTATGGAAACGAAGTTAACAAGTCCATTTCCAGGAATAAGTCAGCAGTTTATCGATTATATTTCGACACTTCAACAGACAATCACTCAAAAAATTCAACACTATGAACCATCAAGCCAATTCGGCACTGAGCCTTGGTCTAGAGATGATGGGGGTGGGGGCGTGAGTATGTTGTTAGAAGATGTGGTTGTATTTGAAAAAGCTGGAGTTAATATTTCAGCTATTGAAGGGACCTTAATAAAATCTAATGAAATTGTGATGTTTTCAAAGTTAATTCAACAACAACATCAAGAGTTTAATTGCCAAGATGCACGTTTTGTTGCAACCGGAATCAGTCTTGTTGTGCATCCAGTAAATCCTTTTTGTCCAACTGTACACATGAATTATCGTTATTTTGAGATGCATAATAACCATAGCTCTATTTGGTGGTTTGGTGGCGGTTCCGATTTAACGCCTGCTATCGAGTTTGAAGACGACACAGCGTTTTTTCATCGCACACTTAAACAAGCTTGCGATCAGCATGATCTTTCTTATTATCCGAAATTTAAAGAAAAATGTGATACGTATTTCTTTTTACCGCATCGTAATGAATCTCGAGGGGTAGGGGGGATTTTTTTTGACTATTTAAACCAAAACCATCAAGACCATTATTTTAGTCTTTGCAAATCGTGTGGAAATGCTTTTGAGGGGTCATATTTTCCAATTATCGATAAACGACTTAATCAGCCATTTTCTGACCAAGAAAAAAACATTCAACTCATTAAACGTGGTCGCTATGTTGAGTTTAATTTGTTATATGACAGAGGAACATTATTTGGTCTTAAGACAGGTGGTCGCATAGAAAGTATTTTTATGTCCTTGCCGTTGCATGCAAGTTGGCGAAAAAGTTAAACATATAATAAATTAATAATTAAAATACTGATAATAAAAACATTTGATTCCACCGTTGTATAATTTACGATGTTTTCGCGATTTTGCCCCAAATAACGATTCAAAGGATTCGTGTGCCGTTAAAATGTAGTATGTCCAATCAAAAAAGTGAGTTCTAAATTGTGTGCCCATGTCTTTATATAATGTTTCAATGTCAGTCTGTTCATTTAATCTATATCCATAAGGGGGATTAGAAATTATTTTTCCAAAATCATTTGGAGTATTTATTTGCGAGACATCACAATGTTTGAATGAAATTGATTTTATACCTGCAAGGTTAGCATTTTGTTTTGCTGTTTCAATGACCCGACTATTGTGATCTGAGCCGAATAAATGATAATCTACACCTGTTTTAATTGAAGCAATTGCAGCTTCACGCTCATTAGCCCACAATTTTTTGGGAATAATAGGCCAATCTTCAGAAACAAAACGTCTAGTTAGACCTGGGGCACGATTTTCTGCAATCATTGCAGCTTCAATTAAAATAGTACCCGTTCCACAAAAGGGATCCAGCAAATAATCTTTTTGACTTCTCCATCGAGATATTAAAACCATGCCTGCAGCCAACGTTTCTCTTAAAGATGCTTCCGCATTATGTGCTCGATATCCACGCTTATTTAACCCTGCGCCTGAAGAGTCAATACTTAAAACGACAGTATCAGTTTCAATTTGAATTCGAATAGCAACAATAGAGTCGCCTTCTTCTTGGCATCTTTGCCCATATTGATTTTGCAGTCGTTTTGCAACTGCTTTTTTGACAATGGCTTGGCAATCCGATTTACTGAATAATTTTGATTTTCTGGAGCTTACTTTTGTAACAGGAAATTGTCCATCTTTTGGAATCCAACGCTCCCATTCAAATGCATACGTTTGATCAAACAGTTCATCAAACGTTAAGGCTTTAAAAGTTATTAATTTTATATAAATACGACCAGCAGTGCGAAGCCATAAATTGGCTTTGCAGACATCTGTTAAGTCTCCATCAAATTCAACTTTTCCATCAGAAACAGCAATGTTTTCAAAGCCAAGGCTACGACACTCTTTTCCAAGTACAGATTCCAGCCCCATTGTTGTAGTTGCAATCAGTCGACACTTCATAACTTGCTATTATTGCATATTGTAATTATACAGAATAGGTATTAGTAATTAGCAACTGTAAATTTTGAATCTAGGGTGTATAATAAAAAAAAAATTATTAAGGTATTAAAATTGAGTAAAGTTTTTTTTATTTTATTTTTCATTATATTTAAAACCACTTTTTTTCTTGCAACCGAATTAACATTAGAAACCTTTGTTTTTGAGACCTTGAAAAATCATCCAACAACAAAAATTAGTTTATCAGAATATAAAGCAGCTTTAGCTAAAAATATAGAATTGAAATCGGGTCAAGATTGGAACATTTTTGTCAATTATTCCAGAACAGTTGGTTCAAGTTTATTGGGAACATATACGTCAACGACAAAGAATACCTTTTTTGATGCAAATACATCAAAAACGTTTAGTCAGTATGGAACTCAATTTGAGATGGGACTGAAGTATCAATCTACAACAGACCAACCGTCTTTAGGAGATATGACGCTGCCAAATTCACGTTCTTATGGTTTGAATTTTAAAGTCTCGCAACCTCTATTACGTAATGCATTTGGTGCATTAGATAAATATCCCCTGAAGTTGAAAGAATTATCAGATAAATTAGCCACAATAGCTTTCAATCAGCAACTACAAGGCTTCATTGAAGTTTTAGTTAACGAGTACATTGTATGGGTTTACTTAAATAAAGATGTAGATATTTTAAAAAACCAGGTAAGCAAAGCTAAAAAGCAACTTGAAATTACAAAAAATCAATATAATTTGAATGCTTCAGATAAGCTAGATCTCATTACATCTCAACAAAATGTATTAATGAGAGAAAACTCATTGAAAAGTAAAATGTACGCTCTTAAGCAACAACATAAAAGAATATCTTTTTACATGGCAGGCAATGTTGAGACAGAAAACAAAAAACTAGAGTCTAGTGATAAGGAATTATTTAAATATCATGTTAAAGACTCAGACAAAACACTGAAGTACATATCTAAGTCATCAACATTTAAACGGATGTTTGACTTAAGTGAATCAATTTCCGCATTAACTCTAAAGTTTCAACAGGATCAATCAAAAGCAACGTTTGATGTCTTTGTCTCTACAGATTTGACTGACTATAAAAATTATTTATCTAATCAAGCAAACAGTGAAGACAATTTTACAGATACAGGAAAAGCAACCCCATATACAGTGGGTTTTATGTATTCTAAGCCATTAATGAATATCAATCTTAAAAGTGCTGCATTAAATGCAGAACAAGAATTAGAAAAAACAATTCAAACAAACAAAATCGAAATGAACAATATTAAAGAAACTATTTTAACAATTTACGATCAATTTAATTTTGTGAACGACCAAATTAAACGGTTAGAGCAAAGTATAGACTTAAGCAAAACTGCAGCAGAACTTGAGTTTAAAAGATTCAAACAAGGCAGATCTGATTCATTAAAGTTTTATCATGACTACCAAAATCAAGAATTAGCCTATCAACTTCAGTTAAATCAAAATGAGCAACTGTTGCACCAACTTACAACGCAGTTACTCAGTTTTGAAGATAAATTAATTAAACAATTTAATTTGGAGCAGCTAGAGATGTTAATCAAGGAAAACTTGAATTGAACGGTATAATAGAGTTTTTCATTAGAAAACCAAAAATTGTTAATATCATCATGATATTAATTATTTTAATTGGATTTAACAGCTTGCGAAATATTCAGCGAGAAGGGTTTCCTTCAGTAGATTTTGGAGCTGCTGTTGTGACAACATTATATCCAGGTGCATCGCCTGAAGTTATCGAAACAAATGTAACCAGAAAAATTGAAGATACCTTAAATGGAATCAATGGAATCGATTCATTTTCCTCAGCTTCAATGGAAAACTATTCCCAAATAGCTATTTATTTTGAGCAAGGTACGGATTACGATAAAACAGTAAATACTATCCAGAAACGAATTAATCAAATTAAAGATTTTCCTGACGATGTAGAAACTCCCGTTATTCAAGAAATAAGCAATGACCAAA
>JAYOLY010000016.1:0-4265 GCA_038120575.1 Rickettsiales bacterium | reverse complement strand
CGTGAAGTAGCTAAAGCACTTGAAAAAAGGTTAAGACGAATTAAATCGGTTTCAGTTATTCAAAAATTTGGTTTTCTAGATAAAGAAGTTCATATCAAAGTAAATCAAACACTTCTCGATAAGCATTATGTTTCACTAAACGAAGTATCTCGTTCAATTCTTATTCAAAATAAACGAGTTGGTGCAGGTACCATGAAGACTAAAGTAGAAAAAAAAGTGTTGTTCATGTCTGAATTTGATGACGTTTTAGATGTTAAAAACGTCATTATTCGATCAGGATTTCAAGGAAACAAAGTTAAAGTGTCTGTTGTAGCAACTGTCGAATCAACATACAAAGAGCCTGAATTATTATATTTTGCAAACGGGGACCCATTAATAAACCTTGTTATATTTAAGAAAAATGAAGCGGATATTATTGATTTATCTGACCAAATTCGGGAAGAAGTAGAGTTGTTTCAAGCGTCTCTAAAAAACGATGTGAATCTAACTATTTTAGTTGATTACTCCAAAAATGTTCAAAGTTTAATTGATTTAGTCGTTGATAATGCCATTATTGGACTAATACTAGTTCTTGTAACCTTGTTCGTTTTATTAAATTTTAAAGTTGCTTTTTGGACAGCTTTGGGAATACCCATATCAATCTTTTTTGCATTTATATTTTTTCCAAGCTTGGACGTAAGAATAAATTTCATCTCGTTAATGAGTTTTATAATTGTTTTAGGTCTGCTTGTTGATGATGCCATTGTCATTGCTGAGAATATTTTTAGTTATCGAGAAAAAGGATACGATCCCGTTGAGGCAGCAATCATTGGAACCAGAGAAGTAATGTGGCCCGTTATAACAACTGTCATGACAACAATTGTTGCATTTGCACCTCTGCTTGCCATGTCTGGTGTAATGGGAGAGTTTATGTGGCAAATGCCAGTTGTAGTTACTTTTGTTTTACTCGGATCTCTAGCTGAAAGTTTGGTGTTGCTTCCATCTCACATTGCACACAGTACCTTTAAAAAAAGTAAAAGAGAAAATACTATTATTTATTTTTTAGGTAATTACTATGAAAAATTAGTTTTAAAGTGTATTAAGTTTAAATGGTTAACAGTGTTTAGTTTTATTATCATGCTTGTTGTTGCCATTTTCTTATTAATTACGAGCATGAAATTTGTTTTATTTAATTCAGATGAAGGAGACTTTGTATTTATTAAATTTAAACTTCCTGTTGGAACGGCCCTAAAAGAAACTGAATCAAAGGCCCGTCAATTTTATAGTATCATTGACGATTATTTGGAGACAGAAGTGTTATCGTACATGACAACAATAGGTGAAGAAAATCCAAAAATTGAAGAATCAGGTGGTAATTCTAGAAGTGAATCAGTTGGAAATATCATTATTTTTATGAAACCTGAATCTGAAAGAAAGCAGTCTACTTTACAAACTATGACAGAAATTCGAGAGAAAACCTACAGTGTTCAAGGATTTGATAAAATTGAAGTGGATCAAGTTTCTGAGGGCCCCCCAGTTGGTCGAGCCGTTACTATCACAATAGTATCTGATAATGATCTAAAGCGGACTGAAATTGCTGACGAGTTAAAAAATTATTTAAATAACCAGGAAAGTGTATCTAGAGTTCAAGATAATGAAGGGGTAGGAAAAGATACCTTAGAAATAAATATTAATCACGATGAAGTCTCTAGATTACTTATAAATCCTTTGGATGTATCTAACTTGATTCAAGCTATGTATTCCGGAAGTATTGTCACAAATTTAACCAAAAATGGCGAGCAGTATGATTATCGTGTCATGATGGATGATAAGGGAAAAAAGTCGATCAAGTCATTATTAAACGCAAAAGTACTTAATGCCAAGCAAAATTTAATACCACTTTATCAAGTTGTATCTTATAAACAAGTTGAAGACGTTGCGAAAATTAATCATTATAAAGGTACAAGATCAATAAGCATTTATGCAGATAACGATAATGATATTATCACCCCATTAGAACTAAATAGTAATATCCGTGAATTTTTAAAACCCTATGAAGAAAATAATTTAGATGTTGAAATAGTCTTTGGAGGAGAAGAAAAAGCCACTCAAGAATCTCTTGAAAGTCTTATGGTAGCGATGATTTTGGCTTTATTGGGTATTTATTTTATCTTGGTTATTTTATTTAACTCATTTACCCAACCATTTATTGTTATGACGGCTATCCCTTTTACATTTTCAGGAATTGTATATACATTCTATCTACATCAAATGGATTTTGGTTTTATGGCGATGATTGGTTTAATTGGATTAACAGGAATTGTAGTTAATGATGCATTAATTATGATAAGTATGCTAAACACATCTCAAACCGCGTCTCAGATTGATGATGTGTCGCTATCGAAAGCAGCAAGACGTCGTTTTCGTCCAATTTTATTAACAACCATTACTACAGCTGCAGGGTTGTTCCCATCAGCTTATGGCGTTGGTGGTTCAAACGCTTTTCTAAAACCGATGATTCTAGCTATTGCTTGGGGATTAGTGTTTGCAACGATAATAACACTACTGTTAGTCCCTGCTTTATATAAAATTCAATTTAATTTTTTAAATAAAAGAAAAAATAGTTAAGAGATTAAGTTGTTAAGCACGTTTAAGATCTGAACTTGTCATTAAGCTTATTGAATCAAATCCATTTTTAGTTAAAGACTCTGTACCACCTTCTTCTCGGTTAACAACAGAAATGACACTTATAACCTTAAGGTCAATAGAATTTAAATACTGGGCTGTTTCAAGAGATGTTTTTCCAGATGTTAAAATATCTTCAAGAATCAACACACGTTGACCTTTTGTGAATGTTCCAAGTATTAAGGGAGATTGTTTATCGTTATGTTTAATGATGATATAAGGAACATGAATCTTTTGAGATAAGACACTTGCAATTGGAACTGCTCCAAATGCTGGAGCGGCAATTAAATCAAATGATAAAGATGATATTGTTGATTGAATTTGATCAGCTAATAAATTTAAGATATCTGGTTGAGTCTCAAATAAGTATTTATCAATGTAATAAGTTGTTTTTTTTCCAGCACGAGTAGTGAAATCACCCTCTAAATAAGCAGATTGTTTAATTTTTTTTATTAAATCAAGTTTGGACATTATAATATTCTTGAAGAGGTTTAACAGTTAATGGCTGTTTTTGATGAACTTCAATAGCATTTGTAATTTGAATCATACCTTCTATTGTCGTTGAATAGGGAATTTGATGATTGACAAGTTGTTGTCTGATAATAATTTCATCAGGGTTACTAATTTTTGCTGATGGCGTATTAAAAGCTAAAGCAATTTCTTTGTTATTAAAATAGTCTAATATTGAATTTCCACCTTCAGAAATTTTCCCAACAGGAATAGAGTTAATATTATGTTTTTTAAGTTCATGACATGTCCCTTCAGTAGTAATTAGCGTAAAACCTAATTGTGTTAATTTTTCTGCAATTGGAATAAGCGCTTGTTTATCTTCATTACCAACGCTGATAAACGCTTTTCCAGAACTTGGAAAAACATGTCCAGCAGACACTTGAGATTTATAAAAAGCTAATTCTAAGGATTCGTCTATGCCCATAGATTCTCCAGTAGATTTCATTTCAGGACTTAGTAAAATATCTGATTGAGGAAATTTATTAAATGGCAATACAGCCTCTTTGACAGCATAATAATTCATTTTGAAATCAGTTAAATTTAAAGATTCTATGCTATGACCTAATATAATTTTTGTTGCATATTTTGCCCAAGGTTCTCCAGTTGCTTTACTAATAAATGGAATAGTTCGAGAAGCTCTAGGATTAACTTCGATAACGTAAAGTATGTCATTTTTAATCGCAAATTGTATATTTATAAGGCCTACAACATGTAATTCTTTTGCAAGTTTTTTTGTTGCTTCTTTGATTTCTTTAATTAAAGTATCTTTTAAAGAAAAAGGTGGTAATACGCATGCTGAATCTCCAGAGTGAATACCAGCGGCTTCAATATGTTCCATAATTCCTGCAATAACGCAGTCTTCACCATCGGATAGGGCATCAACATCAAGTTCTGTTGCGTAATCAAGATACTTATCTATTAATATTGGTTGATCTTGACTTAGATTGATTGCCTGAGATACATAACGAGATAATTCTTCATCATTATAAACAATATCCATTGAGGTTCCACCAATAACAAATGATGGCCTGACAACAACAGGATATTGAACGCTGTTTGCAATAGCTATAGCATCATCAATAGAATATGCA
>JAYOLY010000015.1:23984-25427 GCA_038120575.1 Rickettsiales bacterium | reverse complement strand
ATATGTCATATTAGAATTTTTATTACTTGAAGATTGTCTCATTCAAAAACTCCAACATTACAAATAAACATTATAAAAATTAAAGAAAAAAAATTCACAAAATTTTTTAATGAGATTTTTTATCACCGGAGTCTGAATTACTCTTATGATATGAATCATTATCATGATGAGTAGAATATTCTTCTACAATTCGAACCGGACTATCAATTTTATAGTTATCGCGTTCATTTGGATATAAATCATTTCTAGTCCCTACATCAAGAATTAAAACAACAATAAAAAGCAAGAAAAAAGTAACACTTCCAAAAAGTATCACTCGATTAAAAGCTTCATCCCAAAAAAGAACCATAAAAATAGAAAGTACTAATGATGCTTTTACAATAGCAATAAATATTGCAACAAAAAAATTAAGTGAACCAAAATCAACTAAAGAAACTAGAACTGTTAGAACTGTAAGACAAAGTAAAGTTAGTAAAGTTCTAACATAATACTTAACAGGTACTATATAATGATCATTGTGAGAATCTGACATAATAACTCCTATTCAATTAAATATAACAATGGAAATAAGAAAATCCATATTAAATCAACTAAATGCCAATATAAACCTACATTTTCGAGTTCTGTAAAATATCCAGAATAGAAATGACCTTTTCTATTTTTTATAATTAACCATATTAACAACCCCATACCAACTAAAACATGTAAACCATGAAGTCCTGTCATAACAAAATATATACCGAAAAAGATATGCATAGTCTCGAACAACCCTTCACCAGAAAACCAAATAGAAGGAAGATAACCATGCTGAATTTTTTCAGCATATTCAATAGACTTAACTAACATAAAAATTCCAGCACAAATTAAAGTGAATACTAAATACATAGTAGTCGATTTCTTTTGACTAACTTGAGCACTTCTTACAGCCATAACCATAGTAAAACTACTTATAAGCAGCACAACTGTATTGAAAAAACCAAGTTCCCAAGACAAATGGGTGTTTGCATCTAAAAACATGTCAGGGTTAAGAAATCTATACACTGCATAAGCAACAAATAATGCACTAAAAAATAATATTTCTTGCCCTAAAAACAACCACATACCAAGTTTAGCAGAAGAAAACTCTTGATGAGCTGTATCAAAATGATGCTCTACATGATGTTCTACAAATTCAGAACTTACTTTAGACATTTATAATTTAACTCCTTTGTAGTCATAAGGGTCAGATGTAATTTTAGGCACTTCATGAAAATTATGAGTAATAGGAGGCGATTGTATTTGCCACTCTAAAGAAACACTATCCCATGGATTATCAGGAGCATTCTTACCTTTAACAAGAGAATGTATTAGATAAAATAAAATCAAAAAGAAACCAAGAGCTAGTATCCAACTACCAAAAGTAGAAATTATATGCATAAATTGAAACTCTGGTAAGTATGTATA
>JAYOLY010000015.1:9634-23974 GCA_038120575.1 Rickettsiales bacterium | reverse complement strand
GTATAATATCGACGGGGCATTCCTTTTGCTCCAAGAACAAATTGAATTAAGAAAACACCATTAAATCCTATAAATACAAGAAAGAAAGCAATTACAGCTAAAGTCTCATTATAAAGTTTACCAAACATTTTAGGCCACCAATAATGTAATCCAGCGAGGAATGCCATAACGGTACCACCCATCATGACATAATGGAAATGGGCTACAACAAAATATGTATCATGAAGATGAACATCAACAGATAAAGCACCTAGAACAACTCCGGTAAAACCACCCATTGTAAAAAGAAATATAAAAGAAATGAAATATAAAAAAGGAGATTTTAAGTCAATACTTCCACCATACATTGTCGCTATCCAATTAAAAACCTTTATTCCAGATGGAATTCCAACTAAAAATGTTAAAAAGGAGAATAAAACTGTAGCATATGGAGACTGGCCACTAACAAACAAATGATGTCCCCAGACTAAAAAAGCAATAATTGCAATGGCAATACTTGAATAAGCCATTACTCTGTAACCAAACAACGATCTTTTACAAAATGTTGTGGCTATCTCAGAAATCACACCCATTGCTGGTAAGATCATAATATATACAGCTGGATGAGAATAAAACCAAAAGAAATGTTGAAATAAAACAGGATCACCACCTAAACTTGGATCAAAAATACCAATACCAATAGTTCTCTCAAGAGCAAGTAATAATAGAGTAATAGCTAAAACAGGGGTTGCTAAAACTTGAATAATTGATGTTGCATAAAGTGTCCAAATAAATAACGGCAACCTAAACCAAGTCATTCCGGGAGCTCTCATCTTGTGAACTGTTACAATAAAGTTAATTCCTGTAAGAATAGAAGAAAAACCAAGAATAAAAACACCCGTAATCATCCAAATTACAGTCGTGTCTGTTGTTGATGAGTAAGGAGTGTAAAATGTCCATCCAGTATCAACACTTCCTAATAAGATAGAAACAAAACAAAAAATTGCACCCAAAACATAAATCCACAAACTAGCTAAATTTAATTTAGGAAAAGCCACATCTTTAGTACCAAGCATAATTGGAAGAAAAAAATTGCCCAAAGATGCTGGAATTGAAGGTACAATAAACAAAAAGACCATTACAGCACCATGCAATGTAAATATTTGATTATATTCTCGGGGAGTAAAAAGAATTTTTTCAGGTGACATTAACTCAATTCTTAAAGCTAAGGCGAACAGACCACCAAGTAAAAAGGAAAACAAAATTAGGGCCAAATACATTATACCAATTCTTTTATGATCAACAGTGAAAATCCAAGACAAAATACCCTTTTTATTATTAATATAATTTTTTATCATGTTACTCACCCTCTTTCAAAGATTTAATATACTCTATCAAAGCATTAATTTCTCTATCATCAAGCAAACCAGCATAAGAATTCATAACATTAGGATACCCTTTAACAACTTTCTTTGCAGGATAAACAATTGATTCTCTAATATAATTGTCGTCAGCAATTACGCTTGTCCCATCGTCAAACTCTCGAGTTTGACCATAAATACCAAGCCAAGAAGGACCTACTAAATCTGTACCATCTATGGAATGACAACTAAAACATCCTTGCTTTTTATACAATTTTTTTCCAAGAACAGGCAATGGAACATCATCTCCCATTGAGAGTTCAGCTATTTTTTCATTGTAGTCATTTCTTGATAATACATGTATGTTAGCAAGCATAGTAGAGTGAGCATCGCCACAATACTCAGTACAAAAAACTTGAAAACTACCTAGCTTTGTCGCTTCAAACCATACATTGGAATATCTATTTGGCAAGACATCTCTCTTGACCCTAAAATTAGGGATATAAAAACTATGTAAAACATCAACGGATGACATCACTAATTTTACTGGTTGACCAATTGGAACATATAAATCTGCAGTTGATTCAGCACCAGAATCTGGATAATAAAAACTCCAATACCACTTTTGCCCTGTAACACGAATTTCAACAGTATCATCAGGAGCCACAACTAGCTTTAGGTAATCTACAAATCCCCAATAAAAAATTACCATAACAATAATTAAAGGAATGACTGTCCATGTTACTTCTAATAAAGTACTATGTGTTAATTGTTTTTTTGCAACTGGATTATCCTTTGATTTTTTATATTTAAATAGAAAAAAAAGAGTTGCTATAAACATCAACGAAGCGATGACAACAGATATAATCAATATGAAGTAAAATAAATTATCTACATTTTGGGAAACAGTCGAGTAACTACCTGGTAAATACAAACTGCCTTTTTCAACTAAAGATTCATTACTCATAAATAGATTTTAACCTTTCACATTTTTATACTTGAAGAGATTATATAAAAAAATTGAAAAAAACAAAAGTGTAATAATACAAGCAACCTTCATTAATACCATAGATTCAAAAACATAACCCCTTTCATCTGGATCATAGTTGTAGCAATAGAGCAATGCCGACTGAAGATTAGATTTAAATTTATTATCAAGAGCCTCAAGAATAGCTAACTTTAAATCAAAAGGTCTAAAAGTAATTCCATGCAAATATCGAGATATTTTGCCATCTTTAGTAAGAATAATTAAAGCAGAACCATGCGCATACTCTTGAATTTTTTTGTTGAAATAAAAATTAAACCCCGCACTTTGAGTAAGTGAATGAATACTGGATTCAGAACCTGTCAAAAAAATCCAATTTAATTTGTCGTTATTATTTAATTTTTCATAATGACGACCTTTAAATGCAGAAGCAGTATCAACGGAATCTCTATTATCAAAACTAACAGAGATAATATTAAAATTTTTTAAAAAAGACTTATCCAGACCATTAACACCATCGACTATTCCATCGACTAAAAAATGACACAATCTAGGACATGAGTAATAGACAAAATTTAATAAAACAGGTTTATCATTCAAAAGACTAGCTAAGGTAACAGACTGACCTGTAGAATCAAGAAAAGTTGAATCTAAATCTACTTGTTGAGAGATCTTTTCTTGGATTTTAGCAATTTTAAATTCTTCAGGTAACAATTCTTTTGCATTAACTAAATTTATTAGCAATAAAAAAAATAAGAATAAAAAAAATCTATTTATATTCTTGAACAATTCTAGACTTTGCAATTTCAATAGGAATATGAACTATTCCAGACTTCTTATCAATCCAATACAATCTTTCAAGTTCACTCTGGGCTTCAGATTCGATTTTAAGAATATAAGGATTACGCTTAGCTGTATCTTGTAAAATATTTTGCGACATAGACAACTGAGAACGATATAGATAAAAGCAACCAATACAAATAATCAAAATCAAAATAGAAGTAACTACTATTGAAACTATTACAACAAAGCTGTTTGGATTTGTAGTATCGTGATTAATAATATTATTACCCATATTAACTCCTAATAATTTTCAAAATTTAAACTTTCAGACAATCGAGGATCTTTAATTGGGATTAAAGAATGTTTCTTTAGCCGAATAAAAAATAAAGAAAAGAACAGACTCCCCATAGCTATAAAAGGAAGTATATCTAGGATAGAAAAAGAAAACCCAGATTTGTAATAGTTTGGCATTATAATCCAAAATAAATCAAGAAAATGCATCACAACTAACCACACAGCAAAAAATAAATGAGTAGATAGGTTTCGTTTAACATGTCTAGACATAAAAAATAAAAATGGAAGTCCAAAATGTCCAATAGATAAAATAATTGCTATAGTGTTCCAACTACCCATAAAATGGTCTGCAAAAAATTTAACTTCTTCTGGAATATTAGCATACCAAATCAAAAAAAACTGAGAAAACGCAATATAACTCCAAAAAATATTAAATCCATATATTAGCTTGCCTAAATCATGAAAATGTTCAAGATTAACAATATCATTCAAAATATTCTTTGATCTTAAATACATTAAAACTAAACTAATACAACAATAGGCAACTAAAACTGCTCCAGCAAAAATATATACACCAAATATTGTAGAATACCAATGTGGAGTTAAACTCATTATGAAGTCAATACTTGCAAAAGTGATTGTAAGAGCAAAAATAATTATAGAATATGTAGCTCTTTTCTGTAAATCAAATGTAATAGAATGATCTCCCGATTCATCTTGAGCAACAGACTTATTAAAAAACTGAGAAGCAATCCATTTCCATAATAAAAAATAAATAAAAACTCTAATAACAAAAAAAGGTATATTTAAATAAGGAGCCTTTATTGCTAATAAATGATCATGCAAAGCAGCACCTTCATGAGCCCAATGATATAAATGATGAAGACCAAAAAAGATAGGAATTGAAAATATAGCAACTAGACCAATATTTTTCATAAAACCTTCCGGTATACGTCTAATTACTACACTCCAACCAGTACGCGTAATATGATGAATAAGAACAATAAACATACCACCTAATGATAATGTAAGAAAAAAACTAAACGAAGTAAGATAAGAAAAGAAAAAATGATGACTGACATCTTTTACAAAAAAAAGAGCTAAACAAACTATAGATAATATACCACCAACACCAATCAAAATTTTGATGAGGTTATCAAACTGATTAGTAACTCTTAATAATGAGTTGGAATTTAAAGATTTGTCATTCATATACTACTCCATAATTTGATTTTTCAATTCACTAGGAACATCTTTTAAGGAAGATAAATTAGATTTTTGTAAAGCTTTAATATATCCAACAATTGCCCATCTATCTGAAGGAGTAATTTGCTGTTTATAAGAAGGCATGGTTCTTATACCATTTGTAATAATGTCGTATAATTCACCATCTGTGTAAGCAACAATTCTGTCATCCCAGTAAGGTGCAGGAATCATCCATCCTCTTTTAGATACAGCACCATTACCTGATCCATCAATACCATGACATGGAGTACAGTAAATATTGTATCTATCTTGACCTCGATCAAGAAGTTTAAACGTTACATCAATAGGAATACTCTTAACCCACTGACCTGAATTTGTTTTTCCAGAATAAAAAATTGGATCAGATTGAATAAACTTTTCACGTTCAGAAAGATCACTTAAAGATTGGTCATCTCCCCAAGGAACGGTGTTATCAGGTCGCTCTAAAGAATCAGATTGAGCAATATTTTTAGGTTGAAAATCCATATTAGGGTTCAAATGTATTGGAGGCTTGGAAGATCGCCATCCATTACAAGAAAACAAAGAACAAGATAAAACAAAAATTAAAAAATAAAAGATTATGTTTTTCATTTAGTCTTCTATAACCTCCACATTAATAGCTCCAGCTGAATTAAAAAAATCAATAACTTCTTGCTTGACATACTTTTTGTCAGTAGACTCAACAGCAAGAAAAAATTTGTCAGATGATGCACCTTTAAATGATTTACATTTCAATAAGGGATGATAAAGCATAGGTAATTTATTTAAAGTAAACATACCAATAACAGCCGAAAAAGCCGATGCTAAAACCATTAATTCGAAATTTACAGGTATTGAAGCCGGATAAGCAAAAAATTCTTTCCCAGATAATATATAAGGATAATCAAGTGCCATCCACCATTGCATTGAAATAGCTCCAATTAAACCAAAAGAGCCTCCGATTGCGACAATCCACCCTAATTTAGATGGTTTTAAATTCATTGCCTTGTCCATGCCGTGTATAGGAAATGGAGAATATGTATCAAAATTAGTATACCCTTTCTTAACTGTTTCTTCTGCAGCATGATATAAATCTTTGGGAGTTTTAAATTCTGCTAAGATACCAAATTCATTACTCATTTATGATCTCCTCCATGATGAGGATCAGCTTCAGGCATCCCCATTTTAACCTCAGCAATAGCAATCATTGGTAAGAATCGCAAGAAAAGTAAGAACAATGTAAAAAAGAGTCCAAAAGTACCTAAAAATGTACATAAATCAACCCAGGTAGGTTTGAAATAATCCCATGAAGATGGAAGAAAGTCACGATGCAATGAAGTAACTGTAATAACAAAACGCTCGAACCACATCCCAATATTCACAAATATACTTATAACAAACATAACAGGAATACTACGTCTAAACTGTTTAAACCAAAAAAACTGTGGGGAAATAACATTACAAGAAATCATAATCCAATATGCCCAAGCGTAAGGCCCTGTTGCACGATTTATGAAGGCAAATGATTCGTATTCATATCCAGAATACCAAGCCATAAAAAATTCCATACCATATGCGTATCCAACCAACATACCTGTACACAAAATAATCTTGTTCATATTTTCTAAATGATGCATTCTAATTAAACTTTTCATATCAAATACTTCTCTTGCAATAACCATTAAACTTACAACCATTGCAAAACCTGAAAAAATAGCGCCGGCAACAAAATATGGAGGAAAAATTGTGGTATGCCAACCTGGAAGCTGTGAAACAGCAAAATCAAAACTTACAATTGAGTGAACAGATAAAACAAGTGGCGTTGCAAGTGCCGCAAGAATTAAATAAGCTCTTTCGTAATGTTGCCAATGTCTATTTGCACCTCTCCATCCCATAGCTAGAATGCCATAAACAAATTGCTTAATCTTGGACTTGGTAGTATCTCGTACTGTAGCAAGATCAGGAACTAAACCTACAAACCAAAACATTAAAGATACTGTAAAGTATGTAGAAACAGCAAATACATCCCACAAAAGAGGACTTTTGAAATTAGGCCACATTCCCATAGAATTAGGAAATGGAAAAACCCAATATAACAACCACTGCCTACCAACATGAACACCAGGGAATATCAACGCACAAATAACTGCAAATATAGTCATAGCCTCAGCAAACCTATTGATTGCTGTTCTCCATTTTTGCCTGAATAAAAATAAAACAGCGGAAATTAAAGTACCAGCATGACCAATACCAACCCAAAAAACAAAATTAACAATGGGATACCCCCACCCAACTGGATTATTATTACCCCAAATCCCAGTACCTTCCCAGAATAGATAACCTAACAAAGCTAAAAGCATCATTAGAAGAGAATTTGCAATGAAAAACAATATCAGTCCCCAAGAAGGAAGCTTCATTGTTAAAGGTTCCAATACTTTATTAGTAACTGATGTGAATGTTTCACCAGGTTGGACATGATCAGGTCTATTTATACCTTCAACTGCCATGACTGCTTCAGTGTCCATGATGTGAGTCCTCCTTTTTAGTTTGGTAAGTGCCTAAATAGGCTAACTCTGGATTTGGATTGAAAATTGAAGCTAAATAAGTTGTTCTAGCTTTCAAAAATAAAGGAGCTAACAACTCGTAGTTTCTTTGCTTTTTCTTAACTTTAGACACATTACTTTCAGGATCATTAATATTACCAAAAATAATACTATCAGCTGGACAAGCTTGTTGACATGCAACTTTCAACTCTCCATCAACGATCTCCCTACTTTCATTTTTAGCACGTTGAGTCACAGATTTGATTCTTTGAATACAATACGTACATTTTTCCATAATACCACGCATTCTTACGGTTACATTTGGATTAAACTGTTGCTGCGTACGCTTGTTTGGTTCTTTTAAATAATCAAATAAATGAATTTTATCTTTTAAACTCGCTTGTGGATTACGCTGATGATAATCAAAGAAGTTGAATCGTCTCACTTTTACAGGACAATTGTTGGCACAGTATCTAGTACCAATACATCTATTGTAAACCATCACATTTAAACCTTCATCATCATGGACAGTAGCTGCTACAGGACAAACTTGCTCACAAGGCGCATTTTCACAATGCATACAAAAAACAGGCTGATCAAGCATTTTAGGGTTATTTTCATCTCCTTCATAATAGCGATCAGTACGAATCCAATGCATTTCTCTGCCAGACAAAACTTGTTCCTTACCAACAATTGGCACATTATTTTCCGCCTGACAAGCAACATTACAAGCATTACATGATACACATTTTGATAAGTCAATAGCCATACCCCATTGATAACCTTCATCGTAAGATCGATCTTTCCAGAGAGATTTATCATAAGGAACTTCTTCCATTTCAGCAGCAAAGTTCGGATGTTTAGAATAAAAATCTTTCGTAGAGTATCTAATATGAGGTCTTCCTTCCATATTTCCATGATCTTGAGTTGTTGCAATCTCATATGTCTTTTTTAATTTTGTTAAACGAACTTGAGAAGAATGCAAGAACGAATCTGAAAACCTAATCTCATTTGCATTAACACCAATATTACTACCAATTCGTCCAGATAATTTTTGACCATAACCAATATTTAAAATTAAAGAATGCTTTGCTTGCCCAGGGTTTACAAATATAGGAACTTCAATATCAGAATTTTTAACAGTAAGTTTAACAACATCCCCTGTCTTATATTTCAAAGATTTAGCATCTATTGGAGACATCAACAATGCATTATCCCAAGTAATTTTAGTTACAATATCAGGCATTTCCTGCATCCATGCATTATTAACAAAACGTCCATCGTATACTTTGGAATCAGGTTTAAAAACTAGCTCAAAACCATCACTGTTTTTACCACCAACATTAAGAAGGGATTTATTTACAACATATGGAGAAGATATAATATCAAACTTACCAATAATTCCATCGTGCAAGTATTGTTTCCAATTAGTATCAAAATCAATGATTCCAGTTAATTTTTTTAAAGATTTTCTCAACAAAGAATAATCACTTTGAAAAGTCCCTGTAAAAAAATCTAATATTTCTGTAACAGAAAAACTATCATGCATTTTTTTAATAACAGGCTGAACAATTAAGTGATCACCATCTTGAGAATATAAATCATTCCAAGTTTCTAAATAATGACTTTTAGGCACTACCCAACTAGATAAAAGTGCTGTTTTGTTAAAAATATCAGCTAAATACAAACAATGATCCGCTTTTACCCTAGCTTCATCGAAATTCAAATCAACAGGAGCAGTATAGACAGGGTCACCTCCCAGAATTATAAGAGACTCAACATTACCTTGATTTAAATTGTCGACTAAGTTAACAATTGAATCCAAACTTGATTTCTGATTAAAAGAATATTCTGAAAAATTTAATTTATTATATTTAATTGTTTTAAAATTATTTCTTAAAATTCCATTCAACATAAAGACTAATTTATGAGCATCTTTAGACATGTAATCGCCCGCAACAAGAATAGACTCTCCAGAATTCATAAATAAATCATTTGCAATAATCTTTATTGTCTTTAAATCAACAAACTCCTCAGAGAAATCAATATTCAACTCATTAACAATAGAAGAAAATGAATACTCTCTTAACTCACAAATCTCTTTAGCTAAGAAATACAACACATTTTCTAAATGTTGATCCTTTACAGGAAAGCGATGATCAGCTTTAGCACCTGTAGCAGTAAAAGAGCTTTCAAACACATAAAGTCTATTCATTTTCTTAGCTGAATCAGGGTCTCTTCTTGAAGAAAACTCAGATATATGTCTCAATTGATCAAATGGACCACCTAAAAAATCAGCACCCAAGGAAACAACTACATTAGCCTTATCAAAATTATATCTTGGACAAACAAACTGCCCTGTTAACTCTTTTAATCCAAAAGTAACATTATCTCTATTTACTGGATCAAACCTGTAAAATGTTGCATTAGGAAATTTTTTAGAGACCTGATCTATCTGGTAGTAAAAAGTAGGAGATGCTTGATGATCAAAAAGAAAAGACAGCCCCTCACCTTTTTTCTTTGAATAATGCGTTGTTAGTTTTGAAAACCAATCTTTCAGATCACTCTTTGTCTTAGAATCTCCAACATTTGTAATAGACTGAACACGATCAGGATCATAAAGATCCAAAACACTTGCCTGATGAAACAAACTGGACTTACCTTTACTTGCTGAATTCAAAGGATTGCCTTCAATTTTAGTAGGCCTACCTTCATGAGTATTTGCAAGCAAACCAACAACATCTTCTCCAATCTGAAAAGAAGTCGCATAAAAAAGTGACTCTCCTGGGATATTAAATTCAACTTTTCTAGAATATGGTCTAATTTTTTGATAAGGCTTTCGAATATTACAGCCAGCTAGACCAGCAAAGGCAACAGAAGCCCCCATATATTTGAGAAAATCTCTTCTTTCAATTCCATCTTCAAGCTGAGAAGCTCCTTCAACAAATTCATTTGAAGAATCATCAGAAAATTTATTACTTTTATTATTTAAGTTTTTCCACATAACACACTCCTCACCGATGACATACACTACATTGAATTTTGGGATTTAGATGATATTCTTCAACAAGCCTTTTACCCATAACGTCTTGATCTTCTTCAGGCACCCACCAAAGCTTTGTAACTTTATCTTTTGGCCATATTTTTCCTTCTGGGTTTTTGTGACAATCAATACACCAAGCCATGCTCAATGGCTCAACCTGTCTAACAATATCCATCTGATCAACCCTGCCATGACACTGAACACAAGACACACCTGAATTTACATGCCTGGAATGATTAAAATAAGCATAATCAGGCAACATGTGAATCTTGACCCAATCAACAGGCTCATTGTTATCGTAATGCTCTTTTATGTACTGTATATCTTCAGAATCTGTTTTGATGTAGTTGTGGCAATTGAGGCACAATTCTGCTGAAGGAATATTTGCATGTGCTGATGTTTCAACATTGTAATGACAATAACGACAATCTATGCCAAGCTCTCCAGCATGAAGTTGATGAGAATACGGTATAGGCTGAATAGGCTGATACCCAACTTCTAGATGAGAGGGTGAAAACCAGACATAAAAAAGATACACAAAAAAAACAATTGAACCTAATAGCGTTAAAATAATTAAAGAAGGTAACGAATTAACCCATTTTGGAAACACAAAACCTTCACTTTTATCTTTTTTACTAACCACAATAAGCCTTTCTCAGAATAAATTTTCAAAAAATTATATCATAAAAATAAAAAAAAATAACACCCTAAAAAAATAAACTTTACAAGGCAATTCATTAATTTATAATAGATCAGGTGACCCAACAAACAAATCAAAAAAAAAAAATTACTATCATTGATTATGACAAATCAATAACTAGTATTTTAAATTTTATATTAAAACAATATGATTTTGAAACTTTCTGTATAAACGACAATATTTTAACAAATTTTTTTAAATCGCAAAAACCAGACTTAGTCCTAATTGACCAAAATATTGATAACTCTACGTATATAAAATTTTTAAAAACATTAACTCTTAAATGTCCAAAAATTCCAATTTTAGGAATGATTGGAAAGAAAATAAAATTACAAAACTATAAACATTCCAGCAATCTACTCGGGTATATATATAAACCTTTTGATACTGAAGAAATAATTAAAAAAATCAAAGAACTAACAAAATGACAAAAAAAAATCTAATTAAAAATGCTACAATAAAAAAAATACAAGGCAAACTGTTTTCAAAAAAAACACTAGCAAACGAAATATTTAAATCATTAGAAGAAATTTTCAATAAAAGTTCTGTAAATTTGTATCTTTTACACTCAGAATCTACAGAAATTGACATTACCATTTCAAACAAAAAACTTTGGCCAATACCAAAAAATGAAATTCACTGGCTTAAATCCTTAACTGAAAAAAGCGATAAAAATTCAAATTATGAAATTGTCATTCCTAACGGTATTTATATAAAAAAAAGAAAATATCTTTCTAAATTAGATATTCAACAAATTATTGCTGACAAAAATAAATATTCCTACAACTGCTCAGATGGCCTATACATTAAACTAGAAAATAACCAAAACGAACTTTTTGGAATTACATTTATACACAATTGGAATTCGAAAGAAACCCTTACACAAGCATACAAAGATCTTAAAGAAAGAATAGAAAAAACAGTTATTTTTTTTGAAAATATAATAAATAACGTTGAAAACATTTTTATCCACAACAAAATAAAAAACTTACTTTCTGACAAATCAAAATTAAAATTAAAAATACAAAAAGATGAAGAAGACTTAAAAAGAAGATTACTGGAGCTTGAAGCCATAAACAATTGCACTCAAAATCTAAATAACTCTCTATTTTACAAAGATTCCATTAAAATTATAATGAATTCTATCGCCAAAGTCATAAAGTATGACATTTGCTCAATAATTATCACTAATTTTTCAGTTGAAAGTGAAATTTTTATCACTCTAAAAAAAGACGTTAAAGAAAATTTACTTAATACAATTATTAATCAATCGATTAACTTTACAATTCCATTCAACACAAAATCAATAAAAACAGACTCTATAATTCATTATGTAGATAATCAATTTTCAAAAAATCAAACAATTCACAAAATAAATTCTTTTACAAATATCCCTTTAAAATTCAAAAATGAAATGATTGGGCTCATGTCTCTTTACTCTGAAAAAAAAGATATTTTTCAGACAAATGAAATTTCTTTTTTAAATACACTGTCAAACCAACTTTCAGCTACTTTAGGAAAATTAAATGTAATTAAAAAACTTGAAAAATCTAAAATCTCGTCACTAATTTTAAATATGGCGGAACCCGTTATTTTTTACGACAATATAAACCATTCCGAAATTTACAATGAATCAGCAAAAATTGAATTTAATTTTCCTGAAGAAATAAATATCCAAAATAATAATCAATCAAAAAACTTATTGGAAATATTAAGCATGAAATACTTATATGACCAAGTAAAAAAAAATAAAACTCCTATAAAAAACAAGCTAATTACTATAAATAATAAAATATTTACTGTAAATATTTCGCCTGTAAACCACGATGAAATTCATCTAGGAGTTATTTTAGTTTTTCGTGATATTACAGAAATTCAAAAAACAGATAGAATTAAAACTCAACGACTAGAAGCAATTGAAAAAGTCAATCAAATTATTGAACACATTCAAAACCTTGACGAACTACTGTCATTTTTAATTAATTATTTGCTTGACATTGCAAAAGCTGAAATGGGATCAATTCAACTTATACAAAATGGTATTATTTCAACAAAAGTTCATTCAAATTTTCCGGATAAAATAAGCAATCACTATAAATTTAAAAACTCTAAAACAATTTGTGAAACTGTAATGAATAAAAAGCAAACAATTTTCATAGATAATTTTTTTGAAAATCCAAATACTGACCCTAATGTAAAGATTTTAATTGATTCATATTTATCAATTCCTATAATGGTTAATCAAGAAATTATTGGAATTATTAATATTGCAAGAAAATTTGGTTCAACTGTAGAAAAGCTATCAGAAGATGATATAAAAACATTAACAACGCTGACAACACTATCCGGAACAGCTATTTACTATGAAGAGAAACAAAAAAACGAAAAGTTTGAACAAGAAATAGAAATAGCCAAAACTATTCAACAAAATTTACTTCCTCAAAAAATCCCACAATCTGATAAATTTACTTTTGCAGCAAAAACAACTTCAGCACACTATATTGGTGGAGATTACTATGAATTTATTCAATTAAGCAGAGAAAAAATTGGCATTGTTATAGCAGATATTATTGGAAAAGGAATTCCTGCAGGTCTACATATGGCTACCTTAAAAAGCATTTTAACTAATAACTTAAAAAAGAATTATAATCCAAAACAAGTCTTACAAAAAATAAATAATATTGTGTTTAACGATCCTGTAATTGATAAATTCACACCCATGTGCTACTGCATCATTGACAAAAAAAACATGACTTTTACGTACTCTAATGCTGGTCATGAACCAGGGATTTTATTTAGAAATGACAAATTTATTTCATTAGACACAACAGGATTTCCTATTGGGGCGTACAAAAACACCACATATCATGAAAAAACAATTGATCTAAAAAATGAAGATTTACTAATTTTTTATACAGATGGAATCATTGAAACAAAAAATAAAGCAAATCAAATTTTTGGAAATAGACGTCTCAATAATTTTATTAAAAAAAATAAAACTAAACATCCTCAATCAATTATCAGCAATCTTAACAATTACCTTAAAACATTTTCAAACAATGATGAACATTCTGACGATCAAACATTAATCATTGCAAAAGTTAATTTTAATGTAAGCAATAAGACAAGATCAAAACTCCTAAAATCAAAAAAAATAAAAGTAAATTGTGACAAAAAAAATATCAGAAAAATAAGAAATATAATTGATGAATTATTTAAAAATCAAAATTCAAGTGAAAGCTTCATTCACGATACAAAACTAGCAATAAATGAAGCTCATGCAAATATAATTGAACATTCTTATGGAGGCAACATCGATGGTGAGATAATTTTTAAGTTTATGTTTTACAACGATAAAATTGAAATTACAATTAGAGACCTTGGCAAAAAATTCAATATTTTAAATTCCCAAAAAGACAGTTCTTATT
>JAYOLY010000015.1:6723-9624 GCA_038120575.1 Rickettsiales bacterium | reverse complement strand
GGTTTAGGATTACACTTAATCAACACATTAATGGATAAAGTAAAGTATACTCAAAAAACAATTGGAACAGAACTAAAACTAACAAAATTTAAAAATCTAAGTTAAAATATAATTAGGAGAAAGTATGGAAGTAAAAAAAATATCTCTCAATAATGGAAATGTAACAAAAATAAATTTTGGATCAATTCTCAATGACGAATCAAACACACTTTCTGGATCAATAGAACTAGACATAGAAAATCAAAACGTATTTATTGATCACATAAATGCTATATTTGATGAAGGTGTTCACTACATTATCATCAATATGGAAAACATTATCTATATTGATTCTTCTGGTTTATGGGCCTTATTTGAATGCCACAAAAAAGCAACACAAAAAAATGGAAAAATATCATTACTTTCGCCTCAAAAAGACGTAAAAAGAGTATTAGATATAACTAAAATATCTAATAAAATTAACATTAGTGAAAAAGAAAGTGATGCCTTAGATTATTTTTTAAATTCATGACAGTTTCAATTGTTGAGTTTCTTATCGAAAAAAAAATCATTAGTGACGATGATATAAAAAAATACATCGACTCCAAAGCACCAACATCATTATGGGAATATTTAAACTTAGCAGAAAAAGAAAATGAAACGCTTCATGAAATCTCAAATTTTTTAAATATACCATTTACTGAATTATCTCAATCTATAATCGACCAACGTATCTGTCAAAAAATTCCTGAAAACTTTGCAAGAGAACATAATATTTTACCTTTATATCAACTTGGAGAAATACTAACTGTTGCCTTTGATGATCCCTTCAAATTAAATATTATTGAAGAATTAGAGTCAATGACTAAATTTATTATTTCTCCAGTTTTATCAACAAAAAAACTAATTTCAGATTTAATTGGACCAACATACTCATATCAAGAACAATCACTAGAAAGTCAATCAGGAACAATGTCCAGCCTCTATGAAATGGGGTTAGAATTATTTGATGACAAAAATATATCTGAAGAGGAAACAACTGATCTTGCTCATGAAGCCCCAATTGCTAAACTGGTTGACACTATAATAACTCAAGCTATTAATGAAAAAGCTTCGGATATTCACATAGAACCAGAAGAAAATCTAGTAAAAATACGCTACAGAGTAGATGGTCTTCTAAAAGACCTAATGTCCCCTCCAAAAAAATTAGCATCTCCAATAATATCAAGATTAAAAATTCTTTCAAATATGGACATTACAGAAACTAGAAAACCCCAAGATGGTCGTTTAACATTTTCATTTAAAGGAAAAGATATAGACTTTCGTGTTTCAACAGTCCGAACCATTAATGGAGAAAAAATGGTAATGAGAATGCTTGATAAATCTGGAGCCTTTGTTTCAATGGAAAATTTAGGTCTTCAAGAAAAAGAATATGTAACTATGGATTCTATGATATATTCCTCATCTGGAATTTTAGTCGTATGTGGACCAACTGGTTCTGGAAAAACATCAACCTTGTATTCTTGCTTAAGTAAAATAAATACTGAAGAAAAAAACATTATTACCATTGAAGATCCTGTGGAATTTAATCTTGAAGGAATAAATCAAATACCAGTAAACCCAAAAATAGGCATGGACTTTGTCTCCGGTTTAACTTCAGTTGTAAGACAAGACCCTGATGTCATAATGATTGGTGAAATTAGAGATATTGAAACTGCAAGTATTGCAATCCAAGCAGCTCTAACTGGACACCTTGTTTTCACCACACTTCATACAAGAAATGCTCCAGGAAGTGTCACAAGACTTATTGATATGGGAATCCAGCCCTTTTTAATCAACTCAGCATTTATAGGCGTCATAGGCCAACGTCTTGTAAGAGTTATTTGTCCAAACTGCAAAAAAGAACAACAAGAAGATAGCATTACATCAACAAAAGAACTTATTTTATTGCAACAAATCAAAGAAAAATATTCTAATTTTAAAATTCATAAAGGTGCAGGATGTAAATACTGTGACGAAAAAGGTTACAAAGGCCGAACTGGAATATTTGAAATATTAGTATTAACCGAAGAAATAAGAGAATTAATTAGCAAGAAAGCAAGCTCTGAACAAATAAAACTTAAAGCAATAGAAAATGGAATGAAAACAATGAAAGATGATGGTATTTTAAAAATTATTAACGGCGTCACTACCATAGAAGAAATTGCTCGTGTACTTGATGTTTAGACTTTTTAAATAATTGGTATTGAATATTTAGTGTTTTTTCAAAATAAAATTTAAACACCTTATTTTTGTAACAATTTGAGTTAAATTGATTGCTCAAAAAGCAGGACATCATTATGAAAACATTTGAATATAGTTATACTGACAAAAACAAACAGATTGTAACTAAAAAAATCAAAGCAAATAACATACAACTTGCAAAAAATTTCTTAAAAAGAAAAGGAATTACTCCGAATACTATAAAATTAGAAGGCGGTGGTTTTCTAAACAATCTTTTTAAAAGTAAAAAAGTTAAATCTGACGAAATTGTAGCATTTTCACAATTATTTGGAGGATGTATTGAATCAGGGTTAACAATAAAAGAATCTTTAGAGTTATTATCAAAACAAATACAAAATACAATTTTAAGAGAAAAATGTAGTACAATTATTTCCGATTTAGAAACTGGAACATCAATTTCAGACTCATTTAAAAAACATACAGATGTATTTCCTCCCTTTTATCCAATGCTTTTAAAAGCAGGTGAGGCATCTGGAAACCTATCAGGAGTTTTAGATTATATATCAAATTTTTTAGACAAAACAAATAACTTAAAAAAACAAATTACAGGAGTGTTAACTTACCCTATTGTCGTGTGTGTTTTTTTTTTTTTTTTTTTTTTTTTTTTTTTTTTATTTTTTTGAAAAACACTTAAAGAAT